>CALHPT010000125.1 GCA_938036405.1 uncultured Tannerella sp. | reverse complement strand
GGCCGAAAAGGCATTCTTCAAGTCGAACAACGAGGTGGCCGAAGCGTTGTTCGAGTACGTACAGTATGGCAGCCTGTCACAATACCTGACCAAACCTTCGTTCAAGGAAGTCAAGCATATCCGGGGAAGTGAGCTGGTCGATCTCTTTTACCGTGCCACGCAGGTGGCCTGCACGATGCACTATTGCGGGACGCTGGAGGCCGAAAAGGTAGCGGAGCATATCTCCCGTTTGCTCCCGCTGGGGAAGATGATCCGTCCGTCGCTCTCGCCCGTCTGGCGCGATTTTGTGACGTACGAGAAGCCATTCGTTTTCTTCTATCACATGCCTGATGTGTTTCAAAACATCATCTACGCTTATATGGCGTGCAAGCCGCTCGATACGCTGAAGAAGAGGCACGAGGCAGACCTGTTTTCGCGTTATTTCGGCGAAGGCATGTCGTCACTCATGTTTCAGGAAATCCGCGAGTTTCGTTCGCTGGCGTATTATACCTCAGGCGCTTATCGTCTGCCGCCTTATTGTCTCTCCGACAAACCTTCCCGTTTCGTAGCCTATCTCTCTACGCAATGCGACAAGACGATTGATGCCTTGAACGTGCTCAACACGCTGATACAGGAGATGCCCGAACGCCCCGAACGCATCGAGGCGCTGATCCGAGCAAGCATTAACTTCACGAACAACGAATACCCGGCCTTCCGCGACATCTCCACCAAAATTGCCGATTACCGCCGCGACGGGTACACGGAAGACCCGAACCGCTTGCTGCTCGACGATATCGGCCGTATGAGTATGGACGACATTGCACGTTTCTACCGTTCTCATGTGCAGGGACGCACGCTCGTCTATGTCATCGTCGGCAACTCGCGCAAAATCGACATGCGGCGTCTTGCCGCGTTCGGAAACGTCATCCGAATAAAAAAGAAAGATTTCTATCGCTGACCGTACACGTTCTTTTCGAAGTATTTGTGTAACTTAATGCATATAAAACAATAGCAATAATTAAGCCAATTGTCCCCCCCCATGACTTGCAAGCCCTCTATATCCAAAACTAAGTTCTCCAAGTGCTCACCTGACTCTGTTGTTTGTATCCATGGCGCAGGGAAGGGCTTTATAGAAATCGTTGATCTTCTTCACGGCCGAGCAGGGGGTATACGCGTCGTGGCAGTAGACGACGATCTGCCCGTTGGAGGACGCTTTGTCGAGCAGGTGCACTTTGGCGTAGTAGGTTTCTAACGGACGAACATCGTACGCAGAAATCCATGTCGGAGAGAGGTGGGCGGAGGTAGGAATAACATCACCGGCAAAGATGACGGTGTGAGAGTCCGTCTCCACATCAATTACGATCTGCCCGCACGTATGTCCGCCGAACAGACGCAGCCTGACTTCCGGCGTAAGAAACGTCTCGTCTTTGATTAGATGTAATTTGCCTGACTCGCGAACGACCTCCATATTCTCCGGGAAAAAAGAGTCACGTTCGAGAGCGTTGGGATGAAACGCTTCGTGCCATTGCGCTTCGCTCACCCAGCACGTCGCATTCGGATAGGTCGGGATGATTTGTCCGTCTTCGCCATATCGGGTCGTACCTCCGCAATGATCGAAATGCAGGTGGGTCAGCACGACGTCGGTCACGTCATCGGGACGGATGCCGTATTTCTGGAGCGCCTTATCGAGATCCGTCAGTTCGTGAAAGCGATAGAACGAGGCTTTCAGTTGGTCGGTATGCTTGTTGCCGATGCCGTTATCGATCAGGATCACTCGTCCGCAGCGGGTGGTTACGAGCCCGACGTGCATGGCGAGCCGGCAACGGTTTTGCGCATCGGCCTTGTAGCGACGCTTCCACGCCGATTGCGGAGTGGCGCCGAACATGCAGCCCCCGTCGGCATAAAAATAGCCCGTATGGATGAGTCGGACGGATGTTTTCATCGTTTATCGTATTGTTTCTTCGGCAAAAGTACGATTAAATTGCCTGTTTGCAATTGACATTTGTCCGGAAGTTGCTACTTTTGTACCCGCTATGATAGTGGCTCAACAGAAAAGAAAGGAAAATATGGTCGAATATCTGCTTTACATGTGGCAGGTGGAAGACCTGATCCGTGCCAACGGATTAGATATCGACAAGATTCGGGAGACCCTTATCGAACAGTACGACCAGCCGGCGACGGTAAAGGCCGAAATAGTTCGCTGGTATGAGGAGCTGATAGACATGATGCGTAACGAAGGAGTGACGGAACGCGGGCATTTGCAAATCAACCGGAATGTGATTCTTTCGCTGACGGAGTTGCATCAGTCACTGCTCACAGATCCGCGTGAAACGACGTATGGCGCCTTGTACTACAAAACCTTGCCGTCGATCGTGCAGTTGCGTGCCAAGGCGGGAGGCACCGAGATGCCGGAGATCGAGACCTGCTTCACCGCTCTCTACGGTTATCTGCTGCTGCGGATGCAGGGCAGGCCCGTCAGTGCCGAGACACAGGAAGCGATGAAACAGATTCATACGTTTCTCTCTTTTCTGGCTGCCAAATACAAGGAATCGGAAACGGTATCTTGA
>CALHPT010000124.1 GCA_938036405.1 uncultured Tannerella sp. | reverse complement strand
TCCTGTTGGGGAGGGAGAGCTGTTGGCCTCCAGCCCACGGGTGCGGTTCGCGCTGCGTTACGGCTTCGTCCTGGGGCAGGTGATGTGGTATTCCCGGTACAACTTCGCCGTCCCGGTCGTCTCGCTGAGCGAGGTTCTCGCCACGGCCAGGGCCGCTGCCGGGCCGGACTACGAGGTGCACTGCCTGGAGGGGGAGGTGCCCCCGGGGTGGGCGGCCGGTGTTGCGGTGCTGAAACAAAGCATGAGCACCGATGCGCCACCCGGTGGGCTGATCATTCCCGAGACCTCCTGGGATGCGGACCGCGTGCACGCAGAGTATGCGCGATTCAGCTCGACGAACCGGCTTTTCCTTGGGATCGTGGTGCACGAACCGACAGGAAAGGTTGTGGCGTTGAATGAGCTGTCCGCATCACGTGAGTGGCCCGACGCCATGATCCACCAGTGGGACACCATCGTGCTGCCTGAGCACCGCGGCCACCGGCTGGGAACGTTGGTCAAGGCGGCCAACCTGGAAGCGGCTCACGTGGCCTTGCCCCAAGCCCCAGCGGTCCACACCTTCAATGCCGCCGAGAACCATCACATGCTCGCCGTCAACGAGACGCTCGGGTTTCGCCGGGTCGCCGCGCTTGGGATGTTCCAGGTCGTCAGGGAACCCGTGGAATCTGCTGCTCAGAGAGGGCAGGCGTAACGGGGCGGTAACTTCGAGGCGGCTGCGTCATCGACGAACCAGTACGTGGCCTGCTGGCCGTGGACGTGGGAGGCGGGCAGGGACTCGTCACCGTCGAGAGCCCGGATCAGCGCATCCGCCTTGCCGGCTCCTGTCACGATGAACCAGACCTCATCGGATCGGTTGAGGGTCGGGATCGTCAACGAGATGCGCTCCGAGGGCGGCTTCGGGGAGTCCGTCACCCCGATCACGCTGCGGGATGTGGAGTCGAAGCTTGGATGTCCCGGGAAGATCGAGGCAACATGACCGTCCGGGCCCATCCCCAGGAAGGTCACGTCGAAGCGGGTTTCCCCCAACTCAGCAGCGTATTCGGAGGCGCTGTCGTGTGGGTCAGCGCGACCGTCGCGCGCCGCCATCATGTGAATTCGTGCCGACTGGATGGGCAAGGTACGACCCAGCCGGCTGATGGCCTGGAGGGAGTTCCTGTCCGGGTCCGTGGCGGCCACGAAACGCTCATCCCCCCACCACAGGTGGAGGCGCCCCAAGTCGAGTTTCGCCTCGGCGGACAGATCGGCGAAACGGTGTTCAACCGATTACCCGATGAGCTGCCGTCCGACGCTCTGCTCGTTTTCAACAATACGCGTGTCATACGGGCAAGGCTACTCTTCCATAAAACGACAGGCGCACAGATCGAACTCTTTTGCCTCGAACCGGCTGAGCCGGCCGACTATGCACAGATTTTTCAACAAACGGAGCAGTGTAGCTGGCATTGCCTCATCGGGAACCTGAAAAAATGGAAAGACGGCACGCTGACTCGTACGATACACCTCGGTCAGACATCCGTCAGCCTGACGGCCGAGCGGGAAGAGACACACGGCACGAGTCACCTCGTGACTTTCCGGTGGGATGATTCGCGCTATACGTTTGCCGAAGTGCTCGAAGCAGCCGGGATACTGCCTATCCCTCCCTACCTGCGGCGCGAGACGGAGCCGACCGACCTGCAAACGTATCAGACCGTCTATTCGCGTATCAAAGGTTCAGTGGCCGCCCCTACGGCCGGATTGCATTTCACGCCCGAGGTGCTGGCCGAATTAGATGCCCGCGGCATCGGGCGCGAAGAGGTCACGCTGCATGTAGGAGCCGGCACGTTCAAGCCTGTCAAGAGCCCAACGATCGGATCGCACGAAATGCACACGGAGCATTTCGCCGTCAGTCGCCGGACAATCGAACGCCTCATAACCGCGTCAGGGCCTGTAATTGCTGTCGGTACTACGTCGGTACGCACACTCGAAAGCCTCTACTACCTCGGCGCCCGGCTCTCAATGACAAGGCTGACCGACCACGCCGACCTTCCGACCGTTGAACAATGGACTCCCTACACAGATGAGGTGCCTTGCATCTCCGCCCGCGAAGCGCTACAACATCTTCTGGATCATCTCGATCACCAAGGAGTCGACCGGCTCGTCGCGGCCACCCGGATCATCCTTGCGCCTGGCTATGAGTTTAAGATCGTACGTGGTATGATTACGAATTTCCATCAGCCGCAAAGCACGTTGCTGCTGCTCGTCTCAGCCTTTGTTAAAGGAGACTGGAAAGCGATCTACGACTATGCGCTCGACCACGACTTCCGTTTCCTCAGCTATGGCGACAGTTCGCTGCTGCTATGACACAATAAGATGCATACCGATCCGTTACCCATTAAGATGATTCGCTTTTTCCAAAGATATAACGTGCCGCTCGGGCTGGGATGCTTGCTTCTCGGGATACTTATCTCGTGCAAAACGGTCAAGCTCAAAGATGCCGAAGAGAAACAGCGCCTCGGCGAATACCACAGTGCGGCCGAAATGTATCGCAAGCTCTACACGAAATCGAAGCCCGAACAGAAGGACTTGCGTGCCTACATCGCCTTTCGCATGGGATACTGCAATCAGCGCATCAGTAACACGGCACGCGCCATCAGCGCCTACCAAAATGCACTGCGTTACGATTATCCGGACAGCATGCTCTTCCTTTACCTCGGACAAGCATATCAAAAAGACGGACGATACGGCGATGCCATCAAATACTACCGTACGTATCTGGCACTCGATTCGTCCGACACACGCGCCGCC
>CALHPT010000123.1 GCA_938036405.1 uncultured Tannerella sp. | reverse complement strand
CCGCCGTTGTCAGGCGCACCCCGAGCGAGTTGATGGTGTCGAATATCTGCTGCTCATCCTCGCCCTCGGTGAGGTCGATGCAGACGAACTGGACGTTCGACTTTATCGTGTTCCTGTCGACCTTTGCGGGGTCGATGTTCTTGAGGAAGTAATTGTAGGCAAGGATTATGGCCGAGGAGCCCTCGACGGACTCAGAGCCCGTGGCGCTGATGACTCTCTCAAAGTCCTGGCGGTCGTACTTGCCGTGCCTTAGGGCAACTTCGCCGGTCTCCAGAACGAAATCTCGCTCGAACAGCCTGTCGGCGTCGATTATCGCGCAAAGCGCCTTGAAGAAGATGATCATGGTCGTGAGACGCTGCTGGCCGTCGATGACGGTACGAACCTCGGACACCTCAGACCAGGTGTTGCCAGAGGAGGCCTGCTTCAGAATGATGGAGCCCAGGAAATAGGGTCGTTTCGAGGCCGTGACGAACTCCATGTCGCCGAGGAAGCGCTCCCATTGCTCTTCTCCCCAGACGTACGCCCTTTGGTAGAAGGGTATTTCGAGCAGGCGCGATCCGTTGAGCACGCCACTTATCGTTGCTTTTCCCGCATCCATCCTTAAAGACCTATCTATCCGACGAATAATTCCCAGGGAGCCGATTTCGCTAACGCTAAAGGGCTCGCATAAATCGAAAGAACTGTATTCTTCTGATTATACGTACGTTCCATAAACGTTGCCTAGCTCATCCTGCCCATTACCTCGAGCAGGTCCTCGTACGTTGCCGCATTGTGGTAGCGCACGTCGCCCGTGCTCATCTCGTTGAAGAGCTTCTTCGCGCAAGCGATCTTGGCGTTTTCCACGCCGGAGAGCTCCAGCGTGTCCATGGTGCCCTTGGTCTCGGCGACGAAGAACACATGGCGCACGCTGCCTTCCTTGAAGGCGATGGCCCAGTCTGGGGCGTAGTTGCCCACCGGCGTGGGAATCTGGAACGTTCGAGGCAATTTGGCGTAGACTGCCACCTCCGCGGCGGCATCCATATCCTCGGCGAACCTGCGCTCGCCGTCGGAGTCAGGGAACACGAAGCGCTGGATGTTCTTCTTAGCCTCGTACGCCTTGCTCGCGTTGTCGGGCATGCGCTCGGTGAAAATAGCCTCGTCGTAGACGTCGTCGATCTCGTGGTAGCTGATGTGCTCAACGACCATCGTCGCCTTCTCCGACACGATGAGCGCAGCGGCCTTCTTGATGAACTCCTCGGGGTTCACGCGGTAGAGCTCGAACACGTTGGGGTCGATACCGGCGAGAATCGTCGCGGCGCTCCTGCGCGTAATGGCAGCGGCCTGCGCCACCTCGCCCACGAGGTCGTAGGTCACGCCCACGGACGCGGTGCCAGCGTCGACGTCGCGGGTCTCGGTCTGCGTGCGGCCGAACGACGAGCCGCCCTGCACCTCGTCGCGCGTTGCCTGTGATTTCTGCCCACCGACCGTCAGGGTGTACTGCAGCCTGCTCACGCGCAAATCGCTGTTGATGCGCTCTATCGACTTGCGCCTCAGCTCGTCGTCCGAGAAGCTCACCGTGTAGGCATGCTTGCGGTTGATGCGCGCCCACAGCTCCTTGAACTCGCGCTTGGCGAAGTTGTCGGTCAGCGTGTTCTCAGAGATTTTCTCCTGGGCGCGCCCGATCATGCCGTCGAGCGCGTGCGCGTCGTAGACGCTTCTCACCAGCGCCTCGACCACCTTGGCGTGTGCGACGTCGGCGATTTCCTCGGGCAGCTTCACGACGAAGTACTCCACGAAGGTGCCGTCCTCAACAGCCTTGCGGAACTCGGCGGTCGGCTTGTCGTCATCGTCGATGAGGTCGCACTTGTAGAGGGCCTTGTAAATGCGCTTCGACTCCTTCTCGGTAAAGGAAACCGTCTCGCCGTCGAGTACGACGTCGCGCCCGCTGAACAGGTTCATCTCCACCTTCCTCGGGCGCTCGCGCAGACTCTTGCTTATATCGGTCTGCAAATCCTTCACGAACGTCTCGTAGCTCTCTGACGCGATCACGGTGAGCAAGTTCACGCGGTGCACCTCGTCGGATCCCAGCAGAGCGGCGTCCTGACGGTTGCCGTCCTGATCGACCGCCAAGCGCATGCCGCGGCCAACCTCCTGGCGCTTGCTCGTCTCCGAACCGGACTCCTTGAGCGTGCATATCTGGAAGATGTTCGGGTTGTCCCAGCCCTCGCGCAGCGCAGAGTGGCTGAAGATGAAACGAACGGGCTCATCGAACGAAAGCAGGCGCTCCTTATCGCGCAGGATCAGGTCGTATGCGCGTTTCGCGTCGTCGTCGTTGATGCCAATGCCGTCCTCGCGCTCCGCCTTCTTCTCGGCTTTCGACTCGACGGCGTTGCCCTTCTTGTCCACAGAGAAGTAGCCGGAGTGCACCGAGCGCGCCTCGAATCGCCCGAGGTACTGCGCGTAGGAGGGGTCGAGGATGTCATCCTGCGTCGGGTGCTTCAATCTGTCGGAGACGATGGCCTCATACTCCTCCTCGAAGATCTTGCCGTAGCCCACTGTTTCGCCGTTTCCGGAGAGGTCGCGGTACTTCGCCACCTGGTCGATGAAGAAAAGGCTCAGGCACTTGATGCCGCGGTGGAAAAGCGCCTCCTCCTTTTGCAGGTGGCTCAGGATCGTCTCGCGTATCTGTATGCGCTGCATATCGTCGGCGGCGGAGTCGCCGTAGACCTCGCCGATGTAGATGCGCCCGTCGTCTCCGATTGAGCCGTCCAGGAAGCGCACGTAGCCCGCGCGTCCGTCCTGGGGCGGGACCACGCCGTCGTTGCCGCTCGCGATGACGTAGCCGCGGTACGCCTCGAGCTTCGTCGAACCGCTGGCGTCGTAGATGCTGTCGCCCTCGCCGAAGTGCGCGGTCCTCTTGCGCACCTTGCCGCCAGACCCCATGCATTTGAACTCGATCACGGCCTCCGGGGCGCGCGTCTTGGAGACCACGATGTCCTTGAGGTAGAGGTAGCCGTCCGTGCCGCGCATGTTCTTGAGCGCGAAGCCCTTCACCTCGATGCGCTTGACGAGTTTCTGGTTGTAGGCGTCCAGGGCGTCCAGGGCATACACCAGGTCGTGCTTCTCCTTGTGAGTTGCCGAGTAGCTCAGCACGAACAGCGGGTTGAAGCGGGCGATGCCCTTCTGGGTCGCGCCTCCCTTCTTTCCCATCTTCTGGGGCTCGTCGCAGATGACAATGGGGCGGTTCGCAGCGATGACGTCGATGGGCCTGCGGCTGCCGAACTCGTCGCGCTCGTCGAAGATGATGCGCGCCGCTTTGTTCTTGGCGCCCTCCTTCATCGACGCGTTGAACGCCTGCATGTTGATGACCATGCAGCTGACGTCGCTCGACTGGGAGTACGCATCCAGCTCGGTCAGGTTGTCCGAGTCGTATATGAAGAACCTGATCTTCTTATGATATTGGGAGAAGAAGTGCTCATGTGTGTTCTCCAGGCTCTTGGCAACGCCCTCGCGGATGGCGACCGAAGGCACCACCACGATGAACTTGCACCAGCCGTACAGGCGGTTGAGTTCGAGCATCGTCTTGGTGTAGACGTAGGTCTTGCCGGTGCCCGTCTCCATCTCGACGTCCAGCTGGCAGGCTCCCATACCACAGAAGAGCTCCTCCGACTCGGGGATTTGGTTGCGTCGCTGCACCGCGCGTACGTTTGCCAGTATGTCGGCGCCCGAAAGTGCGACGGGTGCGTTGGCGTAGCCCTCGGTGCTCTCGTCGCCGAAGTCGATCTCGCCCTGCGCGCGCTTGGGCTTTCGGCCCAGGTCGCGCAGGTAGACGGAGGCGCCCTGGTTGGGCTGCCCCTCGAAGACCGAGGTCACCGCGTCTGCGGCGTCGGTTTGATACTGTTGTAATTTGAACTTGAACTTCATGCCGACGCCTTAAATCACTTGGGGAACGGTGTCGGGGCTGTAGGTGCGGAACAGCTCCTCGTAGTTGGCGTGCGTGGCGTCATCAGCCATGGACGAGTCGCGGATGACAGCGTACCAAGGCTTGGCCTTCGCCATCTCCTCGATGGTGTCGGTGCCCACGTTTTTGTCGAAACAGGCAGCTAGCTTGTCGCCGTCCACAAAGAATACCTTCTTGCCGGCGAGCATGCGCTCCTCGATCTTCGCGGAGTACGGGATGCCGAGCTTGGGCAGCACCTCGAAGAGCAAATCCAAGTCGGAGCGCCCCTCCTTCACATTGTCAGCGAAGTCGAAGAGGCTCTCCTGGGCGGTCTCGCCAGGAGTGAGGTAGAAGTCCTTGAAGTTCGAGGAGTCGATGCGCAGCACGCGGAAGCCCAGGTCGGGATAGGGTTCGGGCTCGGCATCGAGCTTGAGCTGCTGGTTGGCCTCGTCAATTTCTGCGCGGATTTTCTCACCCGCACGGCGGATGCGCTCCTCGCCGAGGTCGCAAATCGACTTGAAACCGAATTGCCGTGCTTCTGCTTCCTCATCGAGGAGTTCCGGAATCTGCACAAGAATCCACTTAGGAGCTACCTTCTCGTTGGAATATAAATTCAAAGCAGCATGCGCAGTGGCAGCCGATCCCGAGAAGAAATCGAGAACAACCTCGCCTTCTTTTACTCCTCCCAGCTCCATGCAGCGCTGAATCAAGGCAGGCGGCTTGGGCGTATCGAAAACGTTTGAAATGCCGAATAAGTCTTTCATGCCTGCCTTTGTTTGCCGCATGGCCGGCAAATCGTTCCAAATCGTCATCCAAGGTTTCGTGGGGTTGTCGGCAGCATATTCACGGGTATACGGAACCCATTTGCCGTCTCTCTGCTTCCAAATCAAATCTCCGCGAGCATCGATTTCTTTGAGGCTGCTGGGCCCAGCGGCCCAGCAGCCTTCGCGCCCGTCCTCACGAATGGGCCAAACCTCTGAGCCGTCCGGTGCCGTAAGCGCGTAATACATGGTTGGCCTGTCGGCGCGAAGGCTGTTTTTTCCGTTCTTGCGGAGAAGCCTGTCACGCCAATATCTGCCATTTTCGTCCGGCCCATTGTAGGCATCAACGAGCTCAGGCGCCCTACGCTGACGCATGCTAACCGTTGCCGCATTCTTGCAATAGGCAAGAATGTATTCGTGATCAGGCGTGATAACGACATGGTTGTCGTTGGGACTATCCACTTTTCTCCAAATAAAGCGTGTCAGATAATTAGAACGCCCAAATACCTCGTTACAGATTTTCTCAAGGTTATTGGCTTCGTTATCATCGATGCTAATGAAGATGGCACCATCCGCAGACAGCAAATCCCTCGCCAGAAGCAACCTCGGATACATCATCGAGCACCAGTCGCTGTGGAAACGACCGTTGCTCTCGGTGTTGGCGACCAGGCGGCCGCCCTCCTCGTTGAAATCGCCGCTCTCAGCGTCATATTCTCCGCGCGACTTGGCGAAGTCGTCGTCGTACACGAAGTCATGGCCCGTGTTGTACGGGGGGTCGATGTAGATCAGCTTCACCTTGCCAGCGTACGTCTCCTTGAGGAGCTTGAGGGCTTCGAGGTTATCGCCCTCGATATAGAGGTTCTCGGTGGTATCCCAGTCCTTCGACTTCTCCGGCTCGGGAATCATGGTCTTGTAGATAGGGCGGCGTGCCTCGGCTTTGGCCTCGCGCTTGCCCGGCCACGTGAACTGGTAGCGCTCGCGCTGCCCTTCGACCACGTCCCCCAGAAGGTCACGCAGCGTGTCGAAATCCACGGCGCACTCAAGCTCGCCGTCGGCGTTCTCTACCTCGGTCACCACCTGCGGGAACAGCTCGGCAAGGCGCTCGATGTTCCCCGCGATGCCGTCGGGCGTACCCAGCTCAATCTTTTCCATCTATTTGCCTTCCTCTATGGCGGCAATCTGCCGCTTGAGTTCCTTTACCTTATTGAACAGCGCATTCTTGCGCGCCACTTGCTGCTCCTTGCGCCCGCGCGCCTCTACGCGCGCTAGCTCATCTCGAAGCACCTTGAGCCTTGAATCCGCCTCGAAACGCTCCTCCACGGTTTCGGCGCCGCTGCCAGCGTCCCCATAGGCCACCTGCGACGCGAGTGAGTCCCACACCGCGTCGATGCTGCCCGCGCTCACATCGAGTGCGAGGTCATCGAAAGGGCGCCAGGGCGCCACGACGAGCCTCTTGAGCATCACCGCGAGGCACGCTTCGCCGTCACGGGTGCAGACGAACAGCAGCTTGTGGGGGTTTGCCTGCGCCACAAGCGCCAGCACCTCTTCGGGGACGCGACGCGCCTTGAG
Organism: uncultured Tannerella sp.; assembly: GCA_938036405.1. Classification (GTDB taxonomy): domain Bacteria; phylum Bacteroidota; class Bacteroidia; order Bacteroidales; family Tannerellaceae; genus Tannerella. The sequence continues at coordinate 3,795 of CALHPT010000123.1, read as the reverse complement.
CGCCACTTGCACCACGAGCACCTCGTGCACGCGCTCGCCGTCTGGTATGCCGGTCGTAGAGGTCTTTATGGAGTTCGCGACCACGAAGCACTCGACGTCGTCGATGAAGGACTGGCGTAGCGCGGCGCTCACCTTCAGGTGGCCGTAGAAGGCCTCCTTGGGTATGCGGCGGCCCACCTCGGTCGTGCTCGGAAGCCCTAGCATCTGGGCCTCACCACCAAGAAGCACACCAGCTCGAAGTCGTCGATGCCCTCGATGTCATTCTCCAGGAAGCTCGTCGTGCTGCCGCCGAAGAAGCTGTCGACGTCGGACTCCTCCTTGGAGTCAACGATCGACGCTACCGCGTTGCGGAGAAGCCCCGCCTCGCGGCGCATGTCGCGGCCGTTCTTGGTCTCGCGGTTGTAGGCGCGGCAGAGCGCCATGTCGGGCTCGGACTTGCCGCGGCACAAAAGGCGCATGCCATCGAGTACCGCCTTGGGCTCCAGGTGCCCGTGAGCCACGGACCCGTCAGACCCCATGCGAACCACGTAGAACGGGTGCAGGTGGTTCGCGCCGTCGCGGTCGATCTTGCTGTTGACGTTGCGCAGCACGAAGATGACGCCGGGCTCGTCGCCCTCCACCACGGCGTTGATGCCGCTCGGAAGCCGGTCGATGTCGGGGTTGTCGCGGTAGTAGCCCACCAGGTCCATGCGGAACTCGTTGAGGCCCAGGTCGGTGATGGACACGCCGCCCGAGACGTCCTCAAGGTCCACGACCTCGTCGCGCATCTGCTCGAGCTGCTGGCGGCGGTACTCCAGGTCTCCCGTCTCGTCGGCGTTGATGTAGTCGTCGTCGCCGGTGGACGTCATCACGGTGATGCGCATGCGCTCCTCGACGCGCGCCTTGAGCTTGATGTACTCGTCAAGCTCCACGTCGGGCCAGTAGTTCACCAGCTGGATGCGGGCGTTCTTCGAACCGATGCGGTCCACGCGGCCGAAGCGCTGCACGATGCGCACGGGGTTCCAGTGGATGTCGTAGTTAATCAGGTAGTCGCAGTCCTGGAGGTTCTGGCCCTCCGAGATGCAGTCGGTGGCGATCACGATGTCCACGTCGCAGCCGGAAAGCTGCGGCGCCACCACGTCGCGCTCCTTCGACGCGGGCGAGAAGCAGGCGAGCACCTCCTGCATATGAGGGGGCACGGCCTTTATCGTGCAGGCGCAGCCGTCGCCCGTGACCTTGGCGCACTCGAGGCCGAGCTCTCGTTTCGCGAAGGCCGAGACGTTCTCGTAGAGGTAGTCCGCCGTGTCGGAGAACGCGGTGAACACGAGCACCTTGCGGTTGCCCGGATTGATAGGGCCTTGCGACTTCTCACGGATCTGCTCGCACAGCTCGATGAGCTTGGTGTCGTGGGCGGGGTCGATGTCGCGCACCATCGAGATCAGGACCTCGATGACGGCGACGTCCGCCTCGATGTCGCGCTCCCAGCTCATCCAGTCCATGTCCTCGACGAGGATCTTCGTGGCGCCGCCCACCTCGAAGCCGCCCTCGTCGTCGGGGTCGAAGTCGAACCCGCCCGGCAGGTCGCCGTCGGCCACGCTGGCGCCCGTCGCCAAGCCCCTGCGGTAGTCGTCTATGGTCTCGAGGGCGGCGTTCATGGCCGCCAGCACGCGCTCGAGCGTCAGGCGGAACGAGCACACCGAGCTCTCCAGGCGCTTGAGTAGGTTCGTCGTCATGAGGCGGCGCACGCCCGTCTCGCGGCCGCCCAGCGTGAGGTTTCCGCCGCCGCCCATCTTCGCGTACTTCTCCATCTTGCTGGGGTGTACGTACGAGCTCGGCATGTACACGGCGAGCACGAGGGAGTCAAGCTCCTCGTATATCGCGCGGTAGTTGATCGCGTTCGGCAGCGTAGAGAGCTTGGGGCGCTTCGATATCGGCGGCAGGCGCTTCGGGAAGGGCCCGATTGTGCTCATGTCGTAGTAGCGCTGGATGTGCTTGCGGCTGCGCGCCACGGTCACCTGGTCGAGCACCTCGAAGAAGTCGAAGTCGAGCATGTCGGTGAGGGCGTGGGTCGTCCGCTGCTCGGCGGGCAGCTTCGACCAGCGGGAATAGACGGTCTGCGCGTTGCGGAAAACCGTCTCGATGTCGTTCTCCAGACGCAGCTTCTCCGACCAGCCGGCGGGGTCGCCCCAGTATGCCAGGGTTAGCTGGTTGCGCAGGTCGCGGAAGCGGTTATTCACGGGCGTGGCCGACAGCATCAGCACCTTTGTCTTCACGCCCTGCTTGATGACCTTCTCCATGAGCAGCTGGTAGCGGTTCATCTTGTCTTCCGACGCCGAGTCGCCGCCGTTTCGGAAGTTGTGGCTCTCGTCGATGACAACCAGGCCGTAAGCGCCCCAGTTCAGGCGGTCGAGCGGCAGCCCAGTCTCCGACGTGCCTCGCGTGCGCGAGAGATCGGTGTGGTAGAGCACGTCGTACTGCAGTCGATCGCCCGCGATGGGGTTGTTCACGACGTTCGAGTTGTAGGTGATCCAGTTGTCGCGCAGCTTCTTGGGGCACAGTACGAGCACGTCCTTGTTGCGGCTCTCGTAGTACTTGATCACGGCGAGCGCGGTGAACGTCTTGCCAAGGCCCACGGAGTCTGCCAGGATGCAGCCGTTGTAGGTCTCGAGCTTGTTGATGATGGCGAGCGCCGCGTCCTTCTGGAAGTCGTAGAGCTTGTTCCAGATGAGGCTGTCGCGGAAGCCCAGACCCTCGTTGGGCAGTACGTCCTCGGAGACGTCGTCCAAGAACTCGCTGAATATGCGGTAGAGCGCCATGTAGTAGATGAGCTCTGGCGCGTTTTCCTGGTACATGGCCGTGATGCCGTCGATGACGGCGTCGGTGACGTCGTGGAGCTCGCCCGAGTCCCAGGCGGCGTCGAACTGCTGCAGCAGGGCGCGCGACTGGGAGGCGTCCAAGCGCATGGTCACGTCGGGGGTGTCCGTGGAGTTGTCGCAGCCTAGCGTGCGGGTGGTGAAGCCATCGAAGGGTACGTAGGCTACGTTGTCGTCCGTCTTGTCGATATCCATGAAGCCGCTCATGCGTCCCTCGCCCTCGAAGGAGCGGAAGCGCGCCTTGCGGCGGATCCAGTCGGCGCACTCGGTCGCGACGGCCTTCTGCGTGAGCTCGTTGCGCAGCTTGATCTCAAAGTCGGTGCCGCAAAGGCCCTGCTCACGGGAAAGGCGTGGGATGTAGAACTCGCGCTTCTCGCGCGTTGGGCGCTGCTTGGTGAACGCCTGCGACGTGAAGACGAAGCGCAGCTCGTCGATGCCCTCAAGCTGCTCGGCGAGTTCCTGGTAGGCGTACATGGAGAACACCGACGCGGCTATCGCCACACGATCGCCGTCGGTTATGTTGGCGACAAGGTCGTCCTTGACGATGCGCGCTCTGTTGTCGAAGAAGTCGGGTTGCATGGGTTTATGCCCCTTTCTTCGCGAGCTCTTCGATCATGCAGGTGCGCACGAAGGCGGAGAAGCTCATGCCCCGGAGGGCAGCCTCCTCTTTCGCCGCATCGCGCAGGGTGTCGGGGATACGCAGGGTCACGGAGACCTGGTTGCCGTCCACCAGGAAGCTTCTGATCTCGGTCTCGTCGGGATTGCTCTTGATGAGCTCCTTGTAGCTGTCGGGCATCTGCGCTCCCATCGCTCGAAATGCAATACAAATGCGTTTGCAGAATTATAACGCGGCGGTATGGGGTGGCACTGAGCAGGTCTTCGGTCACATCAAGGACGAATTCTTCCGCGGCCAAGACTGGCAGACCTTCGAGAGCTTCAAAGC
>CALHPT010000122.1 GCA_938036405.1 uncultured Tannerella sp. | reverse complement strand
AGCCTGAGGAAATCGCTCGAAAAAAACTTTTTCAGCCAAAAGCCTGAGGAAATCGCTAGAAAAAAACTTTTTCAGCCGAAAGCCTGAGGAAATCGCTCGAAAAAAACTTTTTCGGCCGAAAGCCTGAGGAAATCACTCGAAAAAAACTTTTTCAGCCAAAAGCCTCAGGAAATCGCTCGAAAAAGGCCTCTACCGAGGCCGGGGAAGTTTGGCCGGATGCGGATGTGCATTGCTGACGGTTGCCTGAGGGAATCGGGCGCCATCAGATGGAGAGACACCATAGAGGAAGGGCCGCAGGCGCACGGAATATTTTTCGGCTTTTCGGCGGGTTTTATAGGCATTTTGTTTGCTCGTTATAGAATCGACTCTATCTTTGCCCCCGTTTTATGACATATGTAAGAAAAATGAAGTCCGTATATACACTTTCCGTCGTCCTATCGATTGATGTCATTATTATTCCAATGGCATTACGGGAAGGGTGTAGACGATTCGGTTTTTGACAATTCGTTTTGTGCGAAAAAGGGCCTTTCTCATCATGCGTGGGGAGGGCTTTTTTTTTGGCTAACAGCGCCGCAGAGGCCCCTCCAAAATGCACACCACGAGCATGAGCCCACAAAGCACCAGATCAAACAGATAAAAAAGGAAGAGAATGGAGTTACGTAGTTCAAAGAGTACACAGGGGCGCCGCATGGCGGGCGCGAGGGCGCTCTGGGCAGCCAACGGCATGAAACGCGAACAATTGGGGCGGCCTATCGTGGCCGTGGTCAACTCGTTCACGCAGTTTGTGCCCGGGCACATGCACCTGCACAACGTGGGGCAGTTGATCAAGCAAGAGATTGAAGAGCGGGGCTGCTTCGCGGCCGAATTCAACACGATAGCCATCGACGACGGCATCGCTATGGGGCACGACGGCATGCTCTACTCCCTGCCCTCGCGCGACCTCATCGCCGACAGCGTCGAGTACATGGTGCAGGCGCACAAAGCCGACGCGATGGTCTGCATCAGCAATTGCGACAAGATCACGCCGGGCATGCTCATGGCGGCCATGCGGCTGAACATCCCCGCCGTGTTCGTCTCCGGCGGACCGATGGAGGCCGGGCGTCACGGTAAGCGCACACTCGACCTCATCGATGCGATGGTACTCTCGGCCGACGCTTCAGCCGATGACACCGAAGTGGAAGCCGTCGAACGGAACGCCTGCCCCACCTGCGGCAGCTGCTCGGGCATGTTTACGGCCAACTCCATGAACTGCCTCAACGAGGCTCTCGGACTGGCGCTGCCGGGCAACGGCACGGTGGTGGCGACGAACGTCAATCGCCGGAAACTCTTCAGCGAAGCCGCCCGACTGATCGTGGAGAACGCCTACCGCTACTATCGCGACAACGACGCGTCCGTGCTGCCGCGCAGCATCGCCACCCGCGCCGCCTTTCTCAACGCCATGCGGCTGGACATCGCCATGGGCGGATCGACCAACACGGTGCTCCACCTCTTGGCCATCGCTCACGAAGCGGAAGTTGACTTTACGATGGACGACATCGACGCTCTCTCGCGCCAGACGCCGTGCCTCTGCAAGGTGGCGCCCAACTCAGCCAAGTATCATATCGAAGACGTCAATCGCGCCGGCGGCGTGATGGCCATCCTCGGCGAACTCTCCCGCGCGGGGCTGCTCGACACCTCCGTGCGGCGTGCAGACGGACTCACGCTGGCCGAAGCCATCGACCAATACGACATCAGTAGCCCCCACGTGACGGAGGAGGCGCAAACGATCTACCGCAGCGCAGGTGGCATGAAGTTCAACCTCAAGATGGGCTCGCAGGGCGCCTTCTACGACAAGTTCGACACCGACCGTGCCGAGGGCTGCATCCGCGACGCCGCGCACGCCTATTCGAAAGACGGCGGCCTGGCCATCCTCAAGGGCAACATCGCCCTGCGCGGCTGCGTCGTGAAGACGGCAGGCGTAGACGAACGCATCCTGCGCTTCAGCGGGCCGGCACGTGTCTTCCAATCGCAAGACGACGCCTGCGAGGGTATCCTCGGCGGACAGGTCAGCGCCGGCGATGTGGTCGTCATCACGCACGAAGGACCGAAGGGTGGCCCCGGCATGCAGGAAATGCTTTACCCCACGTCGTACATCAAATCCATGCACCTCGGCGCGGAATGCGCGCTCATCACTGACGGACGCTTCAGTGGCGGCACATCGGGGCTGAGCATCGGACATATCTCGCCGGAAGCAGCCTCAGGCGGCGCCATCGGACTCGTCCGCACGGGCGACATCATCGACATCGACATCCCCGCGCGCACCATCAACGTGCGTCTCAGCGAGGCCGAGTTGGCCGAGCGTCGGCGGGAAGAAGAGGCGCGTGGCGCAGAGGCTTGGCAGCCGCACCGCGAGCGTACGGTATCGAAGGCTTTACGCGCTTACGCCAGCATGGTTTCATCGGCCGACGAAGGGGGCGTGCGTATCATCTAACTCCTCCCCTCCCTACTACTTTCTGACTACTTGTAACTATACGCTTATAATGGAGAATAAGGACACGATAACCGGTGCGGAGGTATTACTCCGCGCATTGATCGCGGAGGGCACAGAGTGCATCTTCGGCTACCCCGGCGGACAGGCGATACCAATCTACGATTGCCTCTACGACTACCGCGACCGGCTGCGCCACGTCTTGGTGCGCCACGAACAGGGCGCCGCCCATGCGGCCCAAGGATATGCTCGCGTCAGCGGACGCGTCGGCGTGGCACTGGTCACATCCGGGCCAGGCGCCACGAACACCATCACGGGCGTAGCTGACGCTATGCTCGACAGTACCCCGATCGTCGTCATCACCGGACAGGTGCCATCGCCCTTGCTGGGCACGGACGCCTTTCAAGAGGTCGACGTGATCGGCATCATGTCGCCCATCACGAAATGGGCCTACCAAGTACGCCGCGCCGACGAAGTCGCGTCAGCCGTGGCTCGCGCCTTCTACATCGCCTCCACCGGCCGCCCCGGCCCGGTCGTCATCGACATCTCGAAAGACGCGCAGGTAGGCCGAACGGTCTATGAATACAAGCCCGCCGACTTTATCCGCAGCTATCGCCCGTGGCCCGAGATCAAGTCCGAGCGTGTGGCAGATGCGGCGGCCCTGATCAACGCTGCCGAACGTCCCTTCGCACTGGTCGGGCAGGGCGTTATCCTCAGCGGTGCCGAACGCGAGCTCATGACCTTCCTCGAAAAAGCCGACATCCCCGCCGGAGCGACCATGCTGGGACTTTCTGCTATGCCCACCGACTTCCGCCTGAACAAGGGCATGCTCGGCATGCACGGCAACGTCGGCCCGAACCGCAAGACGAACGAGTGCGACGTGCTCATCGCCATCGGTATGCGCTTCGACGACCGCGTCACGGGTGATCTCAAGACGTACGCACGGCAGGCCAAGATCATCCACCTCGACATCGACGCCTCGGAGCAGGGCAAGAACGTCCGGGCCGACGTCAAAGTCTTGGGCGACGCGAAGGCCTCCCTCAGCGCCCTTATCGACGCAGTACGTCCGGCGCGCCACACGGCGTGGATCGAGTCGTTCGCTACCGACGAGGCCGAGGAGTGGGAAAAAGTGATCGAAAAAGAAACGCACCCCACGGAGGGCAGGCTGCACATGGGCGAAGTAGTCCGGCGCGTCTCCGAAGCTACGGAACACAAGGCGGTGCTCGTGACCGACGTGGGGCAGAACCAGATGGTAGGCGTACGCTACTTCCAGTACACCCAGACGCGCAGCGTCGTCACCTCCGGCGGACTGGGCACGATGGGCTTTGGCCTGCCTGCCGCCATCGGCGCCAAGCTCGGCGCACCGGATCGCACCGTCTGCCTCTTCGTCGGCGACGGCGGATTGCAGATGACGATCCAAGAACTCGGCACCATCATGCAGGAGCGGCTGGACGTGAAGATCATCCTCCTCAACAACCACTTCCTCGGCATGGTGCGCCAATGGCAAGAACTGTTTTTCAACGAACGATATTCGGCCACGGAGATGGAAAACCCCGACTTTGTGGCCATCGCACGGGCGTTCCGCATTGCCTCGCGGGAGGTCAGTCGTCGCGAAGAGTTGGACGAGGCCGTCGAAGAAATGATGGCCACTGACGGGCCCTACCTCCTGGTGGCCGACGTAGAAAAATGCGGCATCATCTACCCGATGGTGCCCGCCGGAGCGAGTATCAGCAACATATTGATGTAACCCATGCAGACAAACGAAAAAAACATCGTAGCCCCCACGGACGGCCGCCGGCTCTACACCGTGATCATCTTCTCGGAGAACACCGTGGGCCTGCTCAACCAGATCACCATCATCTTCACCCGCCGGCAGCTGAACATCGAGACGCTCTCCGTCTCGCCCTCGGCCATACCCGGCATCCACAAGTTCACCATTACGACCTACGCCGACGAGGTGATGATCGAAAAAGTCGTCAAGCAGATTGACAAGCGCGTGGACATTCTCAAATCGTATTACAACACCGATGAGGACCTCGTCTACCAAGAGATCGCGCTCTACAAACTGGCCACCGACAAGTTTATCCGCATGGGCGGCGTGGAAGATCTGATCCGTAAGTACGACGCCCGCATCCTTGAGATTAACGAAGACTGTGTCGTGGTGGAGATGAGCGGACATTACGAAGAAACGCAGGAGCTGTTTCACGAACTCAGCGATCGCATCGGTGTGCTTCAGTTCATCCGCTCGGGCCGAGTGGCCATCACCCGAAGCCGTGTGGAGCGACTGAGCGACATGCTCTCCACCATCGAGGAGGAAATGCATCGGGCGCCTTCGCGCCAATAATTTTCGGGCTTTACCAGGGTAGTCACGCGGCCGCGCTGCGATGGTGATCAAAAGATTCCCTTTGACTACGGCCGACTACTTCCTGCGCACCGCCACTTCATCTAACGGCTTCAGTATATGGATCCTGTAGGCACATACGATTACACGACCGAGGCTTACTCGCTCGACTTTATGGGGCGCCTCCCCCTGCCCACGCTGGGCAACTATCTGCTCTGCGCAGCCACTCGCCATGCCGAAGAGCGCGCCGCCGGATATACCGAAATGGAACGCCGTGGCACAGCCTGGGTGCTCTCTCGCCTCGCCATCGAGGTGATCGACACCGAGGGGTTGACGGCCCCCATCCGCGTCAGCACGTGGGCCGACTCCATGGAGCGGATCTTCATCAAGCGCTGCTTCGAGGTGACGTCGGCGGCGACCGGCCAACCGCTCGCTTACGCCCGCTCCATCTGGGCGGCGATCGACAAAAACACACGCCGACCGACCTCGCTCGTCGGGGCGTGGGCCGACGCCATGATGGTGCCCGGCCGGCACTGCCCGGTGGAGATCGCCGGACGAATCGCCGCCGCAGAGGACGCCCCGGACAACGCCCCCGACACACGCATCGTGCGTTACAGCGACCTCGACATTAACGGCCACTTGAACAGCATCAAGCATATGGAGGCGGTGCTCGACGATTTCGACCTCGAGAGGTATCGCACCGCGTCGGTGCAGCATTTCGAGATCTCTTATCACGCCGAGGGGCGCTACGGCACTCCCCTCGCACGCTTCCGCCGCACGCTCTCGCCAGGCACGTTCGCCTGCGCACTCGTCGACGGTGATCGCGCCATCAGTCGCGCGCTGATCCGTTTTGTCTAAGGGAGGCAGCGCTACTCGCTCATTCCTTCTTTTCTTGTTTTGACATGCGCCCGGATGTGACTCATTCCTTCTTTTCTTGTCTTGACACAAGAAAAGAAGCAAAAGAAGGTCAAGGCGTCAGGGACGCCGGCCAAGTTTGGCTGGGTGCTCGATGGCGTCTTTGATGATGCCGAGGGGGCTGGCCGGACGCAGGCGCATATTTCTGTTTTTTATAAGCATTCACCTAAACCCAATTATATAGATAACGATATGGCAAAAATGAATTTTGGCGGGGTTGAAGAAAACGTAGTTACCCGCGAAGAGTTTCCAGTTGTGAAGGCGCTTGAGGCGCTCAAAGGCGAGACAATCGCTGTGTTAGGTTATGGCGTACAGGGCCCCGGTCAGGCGTGCAACTTGCGCGATAATGGTTTCCATGTCATCGTGGGCCAGCGCCCCGGAAAGACGTACGAAAAAGCTGTTGCCGACGGCTGGGTGCCGGGCGAGACGCTGTTTTCTCTCGAGGAGGCGGCGGAGCGCGGCACGGTGATCTGTATGCTTCTTTCTGACGCGGCTCAGATCCAGTGCTGGCCGCAGATTAAGCCGCATTTGACGGCCGGCAAGACGCTCTACTTCTCGCATGGCTTTGCCATCACGTGGAGCGACCGCACGGGTATCGTGCCGCCGAAGGATATCGACGTCATCTTGGTTGCACCGAAGGGATCGGGCACGTCGCTGCGTACCCTCTTCGTTGAGGGACGGGGTATCAACTCCTCTTATGCCGTCTACCAGGATGTCAGTGGGCGGGCGCTCGATAAGACGCTGGCCATCGGCATCGGCATTGGCTCGGGATATTTGTTTGAGACGACCGTCGAGCGTGAGGCTGTCTCCGATCTGACTGGCGAGCGCGGCTCGCTGATGGGAGCCATCCAAGGACTCTTTGCCGCCCAGTATGAGGTGCTCCGCGAGCACGGCCACACCCCCTCCGAAGCCTTCAACGAGACGGTGGAGGAGCTTACCCAATCGCTCATGCCTCTGGTTGCACAGCGCGGCATGGACTGGATGTACGCCAATTGTTCCACCACAGCCCAGCGCGGCGCCCTCGACTGGATGGACCCCTTCCACGACGCCGTGAAGCCCGTTGTCGAGAAGCTCTACGACGAGGTGAAGACTGGACGCGAGGCTCAACGCTCGATCGACAGCAATTCGAAGCCCGACTACCGCGTTAAACTCGAGGCCGAGCTGAAGGCGCTTCGTGAGAGCGAGCTTTGGCAGACAGCCGTCACCGTACGCGGGCTGCGTCCGGAGGGCGTTTAATGGATCAGGCAGGGGCGGGCAGCGTCTCGCCCCGCCGTCGAGTCACTCGGCGGGAGCGCCTCAGTCTAAACGACTCCCGCCGAGAGGCTCTCCATTCACCCCTCACCACAGAGCACCCCCATTGCCCTTGCCATCGGCACTGCTCCCATGCGGATACAACTCGCTGCGCAAGGAAATAAGGCGTATCCGGTGTGGATACACCCCGCTGCGCGAGGAAATAGCACTGCTCCCGTGCGGATACGCCTCGTTGCGTAAGGAAATAGCGTGTATCCGGTATGGATACACCCTGCTGCGCGAGGAAATAGCACTGCTCCCGTGCGGATACGCCCCGCTGCGCAAGGAAATGGCGTGTATCCGGTGTGGATACACCTCACTGCGCAAGGAAATAGCCATGCTCCCATGCGGATACACCCCGCTGCGCGAGGAAATAGGGCGTATCCGGTGCGGAGCATAGGTTTTTCTCGAGGAAATGGCAGTGCTCCCGTGCGGATACACCTCGCTGCGCAAGGAAATAAGGCGTATCCCGTGCGGATACACCCCATTGCGCAAGGAAATAAGGTGTATCCGGTGCGGATACACGACACCGATTTTATTTTATGCTTCCCTACATGCTTCCTTTTCCCCTTTTCTCTTTTTATTTTTAGCTACACAGAATAAATGGATAACAAACTCTACATTTTCGACACTACCCTGCGCGACGGCGAGCAGGTGCCCGGTTGCCAACTCAACACGGTCGAAAAGATCGAAGTCGCCAAAGCCCTCGAAACGCTCGGCGTAGACATCATCGAAGCCGGATTCCCCGTCTCCAGCCCGGGCGACTTCAATTCGGTCGTCGAAATCTCGAAAGCCGTCACCTGGCCCGTCATCTGCGCCCTCACCCGCGGCGTCGAGAAGGACATTGACGTGGCGGCGGAAGCGCTCCAATATGCCCGTCGCAAGCGTATCCACACGGGCATCGGCACGAGCGACTTCCACATCCAGTATAAATTCAAATCGAATCGCGAAGAGATCCTCGAGCGCGCTGTAGCCGCCACGAAGTATGCCAAACGCTATGTCGAAGACGTAGAGTTCTACTGCGAGGACGCCGGCCGCACAGAGAATGAGTATCTGGCACGCGTCGTGGAGGCCGTCATCAAAGCCGGCGCCACGGTGGTCAACATTCCGGACACGACTGGCTACTGCCTCCCCGCAGAGTTCGGCGAGAAGATCCGCTACCTCATGGAGCATGTCGATGGCGTGCACAAGGCGGTCCTCTCCGTACACTGTCACAACGACCTCGGCATGGCGACGGCTAACACCATGGCGGGCGTTCTGGCTGGCGCACGCCAGGCGGAAGTGACCATCAATGGCATCGGCGAGCGCGCCGGCAACACCTCTCTCGAAGAGGTGGCCATGATCCTCAAGTGCCACCACGCGCGCCTCGGCATCGACACAAACATCAACACTCAGCGCATCCACTCCACCAGCCGCCTCGTCTCCAGCCTGATGAACATGCCGGTGCAGCCCAACAAAGCCATCGTAGGCCGTAACGCCTTCGCGCACTCCTCCGGCATCCATCAAGACGGCGTGCTGAAGAACGTGCAGACGTACGAAATCATCGACCCCAAGGATGTGGGCATCGACGACAATAGCATCGTACTCACCGCCCGCAGTGGCCACGCGGCGCTCAAGCATCGCCTCGAAGTGCTCGGCGTAGACCTGGGCAGCCGCGAGAAGCTCGACAAAGTCTATCAGGACTTCCTCCGCCTGGCCGACCGCAAAAAAGAAATCAGCGACGACGACCTGCTCATGCTTGTCGGCGAAGACCGCAAGGCCCTTCACCGCATCAAGTTGGCCTACCTGCAAGTCACGTCCGGCGTCGGGGTGCGCTCCGTAGCCAGCGTGGCGCTCACGATCGCCGGCGAAACGTTCGAGGCAGCCTCTTCCGGCAACGGCCCCGTCGACGCCGCCATCAAGGCCGTCAAGAGCATCATCCGCCGCAAAATGACCATTCGCGAGTTCCTCATTCAAGCCATCGACAAAGGCAGCGACGACATGGGCAAGGTGCACATGCAAGTCGAGCACGAAGGCAATAACTACTACGGATTCGCCGCCAACACCGACATCATCGCTGCCTCCGTCGAGGCGTTCGTCGATGCCATCAATAAGTTTGACGGAGCGAAAGGCTAACGGCTAACCGCGCAAAGCGAAAAATGCCCCGCGCAGGGGGAGCGCCACCGGTGCGAATTCTTTTTTGTTCATCACTCCCCGTTCCCCCTCGCCTTCGCGTTCGTTTTTAGCTTTGCGTTTTTAGCGTTCATCGCCTCCGATTACGTTTTTCATCGCTAACTTTTAGTTCACACCCGTTTTTCATTTTCAATGAACACCCTTTTCGACAAAATCTGGGACGCCCACGTCGTCCAAACCGTGGCCGACGGCCCGACGCAACTCTATATCGATCGCCTTTACTGTCACGAAGTGACGAGCCCCCAGGCCTTCGCCGGACTTCGCCGTCGCCAGCTGCGCGTTTTTCGCCCCGACCAAGTTTTTTGCATGCCCGACCACAACACCCCCACGCACGATCAAGACAAACCCATCGAGGATCCCGTATCGCGCACCCAAGTCGACACACTTGAGAAGAATGCAGCCGAATTTGGTCTCACTCACTTCGGCATGATGCATCCCAAGAATGGAATCATCCATGTCGTCGGCCCCGAGCGCGGCCTGACGCTGCCCGGCATGACCATTGTCTGCGGCGACAGCCACACCTCTACGCACGGTGCAATGGGCGCCGTAGCTTTTGGCATCGGCACCAGCGAGGTGGAGATGGCGCTGGCCTCGCAATGCATCCTGCAACAGAAACCCAAGACGATGCGCATCACCATCGACGGCCGACCCGGCCCGGGCGTCACCGCCAAAGACCTCGCGCTCTATGTCATCGCCCGCATGACGACCGGCGGCGCCACCGGTTACTTTGTGGAATACGCGGGCGAGGCCGTCCGCAGCCTCACCATGGAAGGCCGACTGACGCTCTGCAATCTTTCCATCGAAATGGGCGCGCGCGGCGGCATGATCGCCCCGGACGACGTCACGTTTGCCTACATCCGCGACCGCGAGTATGCCCCTAAAGGCGACGATTGGGATCGCGCCGTGGCGCACTGGCGTACCCTCTGCAGCGACGACGATGCCGTCTTCGACCGGGAGATCCGTTTCGACGCCGCCGACATCGAGCCGATGATCACCTACGGCACCAACCCAGGCATGGGCATGGGCATTACGCAGACCATCCCCACGGCCGAGAGCGTTCCCGAAAGTAGTCGCGCGTCGTATCGCCGCTCCCTCGATTACATGGGCCTCACGACGGGCAGCCAGCTGCTCGGCATGCCCGTGGACTATGTTTTTTGTGGCTCCTGCACCAACGGACGGATCGAAGACTTCCGCGCCTTCGCGTCGCTGGTCAAAGGCAAACGCAAAGCCCCAGGCGTGACGGCGTGGCTCGTTCCCGGCAGCTGGATGGTCGATGCGCAGATCCGCCGCGAAGGCCTCGACAAGATTTTTACCGATGCCGGCTTCGAGCTGAGGCAGCCCGGCTGCTCAGCCTGCTTGGCGATGAACGACGACAAGATCCCCGCAGGGAAATATGCCATCTCGACCTCCAACCGCAACTTCGAAGGCCGTCAAGGCCCCGGTGCCCGCACCCTGTTGGCTGGCCCCCTTGTTGCCGCCGCGGCCGCCGTCACCGGCGTAGTCACCGATCCTCGAAGCATGATGGGGGTGAGCGGTGCGCAGCCAACCCCTTGACATCAGCAAAGACGGCCCCGCATACTCGGTCATCCTCGTCTCCTTCGGTAGAGCGAACTTCGCGTATTGAGGCCACACCCTATACATTTATATATAGGATGATCGTCCGTGGGGGATTACCCATCATCTGGCATATCCCGATCATCTCCTAACGAGCATCCGATTTTTCATCCTATTTATTCACCCCCCTCGTCAAACGATTATGAACGAAAAATTCACCATCCTCCGCAGCACCTGTGTCCCCCTTCCGCTCGAGAACGTCGACACGGATCAGATCATCCCCGCCCGCTTTCTCAAAGCCACTACCAAAGAGGGCTTCGGCGACAATCTCTTTTACGATTGGCGCTACGACAAGCAAGGCCAACCCATCCCCTCTTTCGTGCTCAATAATCCAGCCTACGCCGGCGCCCGCATCCTCGTCGCCGGCCGCAACTTCGGTAGCGGCTCGAGCCGAGAGCATGCCGCATGGGCTATCGCTGGCTATGGCTTCCGGGTCGTCGTCTCCAGCTTCTTTGCCGACATCCATAAGCAGAACGAGCTCAACAACGGCGTCCTTCCCGTAGTCGTTACGGAAGCCTTCCTCGCCCGCCTTTTCGCCGCCATAGAGGCAGACCCGAAGACCGAGGTTGAGGTTGATCTTCCCGCCCAGACCATCACGCTACTCTCCACCGACGAGAGCGCTCACTTTGAGATCAACAATTACAAGAAACATTGCCTCATGAATGGCCTTGACGACATCGATTTCCTCATCGAAAACCGCAAACTCATCGAGGCCTACGAACAAAATATCAATGCATAAGTCATGAATCATCATCCCTCCCCCGAATCCATGATCGAAATCATGGACACCACCCTCCGCGACGGCGAACAGACTAACGGCGTCTCTTTCACCGCCCAAGAGAAGAAGAACATCGCCCGCCTCCTCATCAAAGAATTGAATGTGGACCGCCTCGAGATCGCCTCCGCACGTGTCTCCGACGGCGAACTGGAGTCCGTCCGACGTATCGCTCAATGGGCCAACGAAGCCGGATGCCTCGACCGCTTCGAAGTGCTCGGTTTTGTCGATGGCGGACGGTCGCTCGCCTGGATTCGCGACGCCGGTTGCCGTGTTATGAACCTCCTCTGCAAGGGTTCCCTGCGCCACCTCACCGAACAACTCCGCCGGACTCCCGAACAACACGCCGCCGACATCGCCGAAGAGGTTCGGCAAGCCAATGAGGCCGGCGTCACCGTCAATCTCTACCTCGAGGATTGGTCCAACGGCATGAATGATTCGCCGGACTACATCTTCACCCTCGTCGACGCCCTCCGTCACCTGCCCATCCGCCGCTTCATGCTGCCCGACACGCTCGGCATCCTCAACCCCGAAACGACCTTCGAATTTTGCCGTCGCATGACCGAGCGCTACCCCGAACTCCATTTCGATTTCCACGGCCACAACGACTACGGCCTGGCCGTAGCGAACACCTACATGGCCATCCGCGCTGGCGTCCGCGGCGTACACGTAACCATCAACGGCCTCGGCGAACGCGCTGGCAACGCGACACTCAGCAGCACCGTGGCCGTCATCCACGACCAGCTCCGCCGCCGCACCGCCATCCGCGAAGCCGGCATCTATCGCGTCAGCAAGAGCGTCGAGACCTACTCCGGCATTCACATCGCCCCCAACCAACCCATCGCCGGCGAGAACGCCTTCACCCAATGCGCCGGCGTACATGCCGACGGCGACGCCAAGAACAATCTCTACTGTAACCCCCTCGTTCCCGAGCGCTTTGGCCGTACCCGCGAGTACGCCCTCGGCAAAACTTCCGGCAAAGCCAACATCCGCAAGAACCTCGAAGCCCTCGGCATTGAGCTTGACGATGAGACGATGCGCAAAGTGACCGAACGCGTCGTAGAATTGGGCGACAAAAAGGAACTCCTCACCCAAGAAGACCTCCCCTACATTGTCTCCGACGTCCTCCGCCATAACATCCACGGCAACCGCATCCGCATCCTCAACTACTCCCTCTCCCTCACTCACGGTCTCCATCCCGTAGCCACGGTCAAGATCGAAATCGATGGGCGTGTCTATGAGGAGAGCTCCATCGGCGACGGCCAATATGATGCCTTCGTAGCCGCCCTACGCAAGATCTACAAATCACTCGGCCGCACCTTCCCGATGCTGACGAACTACGCTGTCACCATTCCCCCCGGCGGTCGCACCGACGCCTTCGTCCAGACCATCATCACATGGAGCCACAACAACACGGAGTTCAAGACTCGTGGCCTCGATGCCGATCAAACCGAAGCAGCCATCAAAGCCACCGTCAAAATGCTGAACAAGATCGAGGCCTGACAATCTCGCCCTTACATTCGCCCCTCCTTCAATAACCGTCGAACTACCTTTTATATAAGGTATGTTCGGCATGAAGGGGACTCCAGACCCTCCAAAGACTCTTTCGAAATCTCTGGCAAAAGGCAAATCTCCTTTACGCATTAAGTTTACGTGCATATTGCGTTCTGAACGGATGTATTTATTCCGAGATACAGCACCTGTAAATTCAGGATATGTTCGGATTACCTCAAACCACTCTCAGACACCGAGGCCATACGAGAAAAGGTTATCGAACCCTCCCGAATGATGATCAAACCCCTGCATATGGTTATCCAGACCCTGGAATAAGTGGTGAAAATCGAGGTTTTAAAGCGAAATATGTTGTAAAACATGCGACTTAGCTATTTCACTGAAAATAAAACAAATGACAGCCCCATCAAACTACACCCAAACGCCTCCAAAACATCCAAAACCCGCTTTTTTTTGGCTGGTATGCTTGTTATACAGACCTTTGGGCGCTTTTTTAGAAGACGATAAACTATGAATGTATTACGAAATGTAAGTGTCCTGTGCTGCTTTGCACTATTCTCCATGGGAGGCTATGCACAGAGAACTCACAACAAAAGGTTGCCGGCACGCACACAAAAAGTCGTGCGCTCCCGCACGATGGAACGTAAGGCGTCGGAATTGATCGCTGGTCACGTAGACGTGACAAAAAAGAAGATGACATCGGACAAGTTAGCCCCTGTCACCTATACTTCCCAAGCAGAACTCCTTCGTAATGAGGAGCTACGTTTCCCAGCCGATGAGCTGTATGCATCCAGTTGGGATACCCGCTGGGTCAATCCGTTTCGCAGTAAGAATATTCCCTTCCCCGATTCATTCAGGGTCGACTGTTCATCATTCGTATGTCCCGTCGGAAAACGCCTGAAAGTCAACTCAGATTACGGCATACGTCGTCGCTGGATGCATCGCGGAATCGATCTCGATCTTAACACAGGCGATACGGTGCGCGCAGCTTTCAGTGGGAAAGTCAGAATCAAGAACTTCGAGCGTGGAGGCTACGGTAACTACCTTGTGATCCGTCACCCCAACGGACTAGAAACCGTTTACGGCCATTTATCCAGCTTCCTCGTAGGAGAAAATCAGATCGTACTAGCCGGACAACCCATTGGTCTCGGAGGCTCCACCGGACGCTCCACCGGCCCACACCTCCACTTTGAAACCCGCTTCTTGGGAGAAGCCTTCAACCCACATGAAATCATCGACTTTAATAGTGGCACTCCCCGCCGCGACTTTTACGTGATCCGTAAAAGCACTTTCCGCAGAAACGTCAACATTTATACATCAACCTCTGAGCGCATCGTTTACCACCGCGTAAGACGAGGCGAATCAATCGCTATGATCGCCCGCAAATACCGCATTTCGGTGGCTGAACTTTGCCGTCTAAATGGACTCAGACGCAAACCTCGTTTGCGTGTTGGACAGACTCTTCGCTGCGGAAAGATCTATATAACGAATCCCAAACGCACAAACGTCGAGGATGAGTCCGTAGCCTCAACGACAAACACGAGTGTGGATCGCACCGTGGTACGACCGGCTGCTTACCACCGGGTAGAAGGTAATGAAACACTCATGTCTATTGCCCGCCAGTACGGCACAACTGTCGACGCCCTCTGTAAACTGAATAACATCCGTCCCACCACAGCACTGAAGCCGGGGCAAAACATCTGCTACCGTCCGGAGCGCAAGATCTCCTTGGATAAGAACGGAGAGGCCACCGCCAAGGCTACCCCTGCGACCAAGGCTGAGGCTTCCGTGGCTGGAAAAGATGCTAACGATAGCGAATACATCGATAATTCTGACACTTTAGACAACGACACAGAAGTAGCTGCTCCGAAGGCCACCAAAAAGATGACTCCCGGTGGACGTAAACTCGCTACTAGAAAGCAGATTTATTATCAGGTAAGAAAAGGCGATACGCTGAAGTCTATCGCTCGTAGACACGGCTTGACCGTCAACCAGCTCTGCCGCATCAATGGCATTCGCACCACTACCAAAGTAAAAGTCGGGCGTTCGCTGCGTTGCTCATAATTACATAGAAACAACAGGGTTCCGGTGCACCGGTTACTTAACGAGATGACTTTCTCGCAGAGTAACGGGTGCACCTCTTTTTGTTTACTATAGGTAGAAGCCTCCTTATTATCGACACTTCAAAATCTGGAAACAGAAAAGGATGGACAGACATAGCACTACTCCTACCCACTTACCCTAACTCCTTCTTACTACCCTCTTATGTCAAAGACAGAAGAACAATTCGCGGCAGCAATCAGAGACTGTCGAGCAGTGTTCGAAGCCAAGTTGACTGACTATGGTGCGTCGTGGCGCATCATGCGGCCGACGTCGGTTACAGATCAACTATTCATTAAGGCCAAACGCATCCGTACGCTGGAAGCCATCGGTGAGAGCCGCAGTCGCGTAGGTGAAGGCATACGGCCAGAGTTTATTGCCATCGTCAACTACGGCATCATCGGACTGATACAACTGGAGCTAGGTGCTGTCGACGCGTCAGATATTGATTCAGCACAGGCGCTCTCACTTTACGACACCCATATGAAGACGACCACCACACTGATGATGGCCAAGAATCACGACTACGGCGAGGCATGGCGTAGCATGCGCGTGGCTTCCTACACGGATATGATTCTAATGAAGCTGAGTCGCGTTAAGGAGATCGAAGACCACTGCGGACAGGTGGCTGTCTCCGAAGGTGTCGACGCCAACTATATGGATATCGTGAATTATGCCCTCTTCGGGCTCATCAAACTCTCACCAGAAGAAACAACTACACATCATGCGTAAAGACATTGTCATTAAGATCATCGCTGAACTTAGCCGGATACTATTAGGCGTCACATTCATTTTCTCGGGCATGGTCAAGGCTATCGATCCAGAGGGGACGATCATTAAGATGGGCGACTACTTCACCGCCTTCGGCTGGCGGCACGCCACATGGTCCGACGCTTGGCTATCGTTCGCCATGATCGCCTTCGAGTTCATGCTTGGCGTATGCGTCCTGCTCGGTGTGCACCGCCGACTCTCCACGCTGGGCATCCTGCTTTTCATGGCCATCATGACCCCCGTGACGCTTTACTTGGCTCTCTATAACCCTGTCCCCGACTGCGGATGCTTTGGCGACGCGCTGATCATCACTAACTGGCAAACGTTCTACAAAAACATCATCCTCTCAGTCGCTGCCATCATTGCCTTCATCTACTGCAAACGGCTCACGCCATGTTATCGCAACCGGGCACACTCCATCGTCGCCCTGTTCGCCTTCGCTTTCGGTCTCGGCTTCTGCTACTGGAACTACAGTCATCTGCCGATGGTCGACTTCCGTCCCTACAAGATCGGCGCGAACATCCCCAAGCTGATGGAGATCCCGGCCAACGCACCGCAGGACGAATACGTCTTCATCTATCAAAAAGACGGCGTGCAGAAGGAGTTCAAGCTCGAGGAGGTACCCGCCGACGACTCCACCTGGACCTACGTTGACGCGCGGCTCGTCAAGCCTGGCTTTGTCCCCACAGTCTCCAACTTCGAACTGTATAACGAGATGGGTGACAATCTTGCCGAGGAGCTATTTGCCGAAGAGAAGCCCGTCTTACTGCTCATTTCCCCCCACTTGGAGCAGGCCAGCGAGGCACACGTTGCACAGATCGAAGCCATCAGCGACTATGCTCGCGAGCACAGCCTACCCATCTACACCGTGACCGCCTCCAACGAAGCGCAATGCCGCGAATGGACTAAGCACACGGGGCTCGACATCCCCATCCTTACGGCCGACGATGTGCTGCTTAAAACCATCATCCGGTCGAACCCCGGACTCGTCCTTATGAAGCAAGGTACGATCCTCGCCAAGTGGCACCACAACGACATCCCGACACCCGGCAAACTACGGACATTCATCGAGGCGAACCGCCCCAATGCCCGCTCCGCAGGCCAGATCTGGCTCTATACAGTCCTCGCTTTTGTCTTACCTTTGCTCCTGATTTGGGGCTGTGACAGAGCTCTAAAACAAAACGGAATCGAACAATTAAAAAACGAACAGATATGAGAAAGCAAATTGTTGCAGGTAACTGGAAAATGAACACCACCCTGCCCGAAGGTTTGGCCCTGGCCAAAGGCATCGACGAAGCGCTGCGAGGCAAAACGATCCATTGCGACGTCATTCTTGGCACCCCATTCACCCATCTGGCCTCCGTGGCCGCAGCCATCGACACGACACGCATCGGCGTGGCTGCCGAAAACTGTGCCTACAAAGAGAAAGGCGCCTTCACCGGCGAAGTATCCGCCGCCATGATCGCCTCCACCGGTGCACGCTACGTCATCATCGGACACTCCGAACGCCGCGCCTACTATCACGAGACGCCCGAGATCCTCAAAGAGAAAGTGCGCCTGGCATTGGCAAACGGCCTGACGCCCATCTTCTGCGTGGGCGAAGTGCTGGCTGAACGTGAGGCCGGCAAGCATTTCGACGTCGTAGACGCACAGATCCGCGAATCCCTCTTCGAGCTTACGGCCGCCGACTTCGGCCGCCTCATCCTTGCCTACGAGCCCGTCTGGGCCATCGGCACCGGCAAGACGGCCACTGCCGCTCAAGCACAAGAGATCCACGCACACATCCGCCAAACGATCGCCGCCAAGTATGGCAACGACGTGGCCGACGCCACATCCATCCTCTACGGTGGCAGTTGCAACGCTGGCAACGCCCGCGAGCTCTTCGCCAACCCTGACGTGGACGGTGGACTCATCGGCGGCGCATCCCTCGAGGTCGAGAAGTTTATCCCGATCATCGAAGCCTTCTAAAACATCCCCATTCCCTCCGCCCTACCCGCCCCGGTGCCCCTATATCCGGACGCTTTATCTCTCTTTTTTTTCAGGGTAAGGGCGGGGGGATATTCATGTCTATTAATCCCCCTAAATGCACCACCTCATGAAACGAATTCTTTGCCTATGCATACTGCTCTGCTGCGGAGGTATGCTAACGGCACAAAACACCATCTTCGACGAACTGGCGCGCAAAGCACCGCAATACGGCACCGTCACCATCCACCAGTCCGCAGCCATCCGCAAACTTGTCGGCGCCAATACCACTCCGGCCGATAAGCCCCGCAGCTCAGACAAGGCCGACAAGTCTGACAGCAAATCCGAATCCAGCTCTTCCAGCACGACCTCCAGCACCGAAAAAGAACCCAACAACAGCGAGATCTCCGTCGTGGAAAAAACGGAAGGAACGGCCTATCGCGTGTTGGTGTATTCCGGAAACAACCAACGGCAATCTTTGCAAGAAGCCAAAACAATCGAGAGGCAGATCCAGCGTGCCTTCCCCAAGCTGAACGTCTTCCGCAGATTCCAGTCGCCGATATGGAAGGTCTATGTGGGTCACTTTGCCACCTATGAAGATGCCTTATACATCAGAAATCAGTTGAGCAAAACCTTTCCCTCCTACCGTGGGATGACGATTGTTAAGGGCGACCTGCCTAAGTCGAGCAACAGCAGTAATAAATGAAGGATCTAAAAGACACCCCGGCCCTGCTTGAGGCGCGCGAATCGCTCTGCGGACACTATCGCGACATCATCACCCTCCTGGGTGAAGACCCCGACCGCGAAGGCCTTCAAAAGACCCCCTTACGGGTGGCCAAAGCCATGCAGTTCCTGCTCCGCGGCTACGACGAAGACCCCGAAGCGGTGCTCGCCTCCGCCATGTTTCAAGAAGAAGACTACAAGCAGATGGTCATCGTCAAAGACATCGACTTCTTCTCCCTCTGCGAGCACCACATCCTGCCCTTCTTCGGCAAAGTGCACGTGGCCTACATCCCCCGCCGCTACATCACGGGGCTGAGCAAGATCCCCCGCGTGGTCGACATCTTCTCGCACCGCCTCCAGATCCAGGAGCGCCTCACGCTCCAGATTAAGGAGTGCATACAGAAGACCCTCAACCCGCTCGGCGTGATGGTCGTCGTCGAGGCCCAGCACATGTGCATGCAAATGCGCGGCGTGGAGAAGCAGAACTCGCTCACCACCACGAGCGACTTCACCGGTGTCTTCCAGCAGGTCCAGACCCGCGAGGAGTTCATGAACCTCATCAAGAAATAACAGCGCGCAAGAAGCCAATAACTCAATCGCGCCTTCACCCCGGATCTGGAGAGCCTCAACCCCTCTCCGTCCGGGGATTTTTTGTTGAACCCACTCCGGTCATTAGGTGGGGGAGCGCGTCCCAAGCATTCCCGAACGGTATCAACGTAGAAACACAGTTTCTGCGTCATTCCCGAACGGTTTCAGCGTAGAGACACGGTTTCTGGAGCATTCCCGAACGGTTTCACCGTAGAAACACAGTTTCTGGAGCATTCCCGAACGGTTTCAGCGTAGAAACACGGTTTCTGGAGCATTCCCGAGCGGTTTCAGCGTAGAATCATTGATTCTGGGCCGTTCCCGAGCGGTTTCACCGCAGAAACACAGTTTCTGGAGCATTCCCGAACGGTATCAGCGTAGAAACACGGTTTCTGGAGCATTCCCGGACGGTTTCAACGCAGAGGCGCGGTCTCCCCGTTCCCCCGAAGGCGCCCCACCTCGTACACCGTCAGGGACACGCAAACCCCTACAATAAACACACGCGCAACCAGTTATCATATCACTTCAAACCAGAGAGAAAAAGAGAGGACGTGAGAAGATATTACACCATCGTTTGCTTCGCCCTGCTGCTGACCGCCGTGGCATGCAGCACCAAAAAGAACACGGCGGGCACACGCCGCTGGCACGCGTTCACGGCGCGCTACAACACCTATTTCAACGGCAAAACATCCTTCGACGAACAGCTGCAGATCATGCAAAACGGCTACCGCGAGAACTACACCGAGCGCATCCTTATGCACCCCGTCAGCGCGCTGCCGAAAGAGAAACAGTCGGCCGGCGGACCCTTCGACCGCGCCATCCTGAAGGGCAACAAGGCCATCAAGCAGCATTCGATCCAGAAGAAGCCCGTCCGCAAGCCGGGTTGGCAAGGCAACGCCCGCGAGGTGGCCATGCAGAACCGCGAGGAGTACAACCCCTTCCTGAAGCATTGCTGGATGCTGGTGGCCGAGGGGCAGTTCTACAACGGCGACTTCCTCCAGGCCGCAGCCACCTATTCCTACATCGCCCGCCACTACGCCACCGAGCCGGAGGTGGTGGCCGCAGCGCACATCGGCCGCGCCCGCTGCTACGCCGAGATGGGCTGGCTCTACGAGACGGAGACGGCCCTCGAACGGCTCGAGAAGAACGGATTCCCTGCTGCCAATCGGAAGGATTACGACCGCGTCTATGCCGACTTTCTGGTCAAGAGCAACCGCACGGAGCAGGCCATCCCGGCCCTCAAGAAGGTGATCGACACGGAGCGCAACCGTCGGCAGCGCACCCGCATGCGCTACCTGCTGGGGCAACTGCTCACCGAGGCGGGTCGGAACGACGAAGCCTACCGTGAGTTCGGCCGCGTAGCCTCCGCCAATCCGCCCTACGAGCTGGAGTTTGCCGCCCGCATCCGTCAGGCTGAAGTGCTGCCACCGTCGCGTTGGCAGCAGGTGCTCAGCATGCTCCGACGCATGTCCAAGAGCGACAAAAACAAGAATTACCTCGACCAAGTCTACATGGCCATCGGCGACGTCTACATGAGCCGGCGCGACACCGCGCAGGCCATCAACGCCTACACCCAGGGCGTGGAGAAGAGCGTCCAGAACGGCCTCGACCTGGCCATCTGCCAGATCAAGCTCGGCGATATCTATTTCACGCAAAAGGATTACGTCCGGGCGCAACCCTGCTTCAGCGGCGCACTCTCGGCCATGTCGCGAGAGTACAAGGACTATGAGCGCGTCTCACGCCTCTCGTCCGTGCTCGACGAGCTGGTGGTACACGTCGAGGCGGTACACCTGCAAGACAGCCTCCAGGCCTTGGCCCGCATGCCCGAAAAGGAGCGGCTGGCTGTGATCGATAAGATCATCGCCGAGGTGAAGGAGAAAGAGAAACGGGAGGCCGAAGAGGCCAACAAGGAGCGTTACCTGGCCGACCAACAGAGCCGCGGCAACGACTTCGCCCAGCAGCGCAACCCACAAATCACCACCCCACAGATGCCCGCGCTCAACAATACCGGCGGCTTCTATTTCTACAACGAGCAGACCGTGGCGCAGGGCAAGACCCAGTTCCAGAACAAGTGGGGCAAGCGCGTCAATCAGGACGATTGGCGTCGCCGCAACAAGGCCATGCCGCTCGCGTCGCCGGCTGACAATGCGGACGGCAACCTGCCCGACACACCGCAGCTCGACGCCAACGGTAATCCGATCGCCTCCACGGATTCGATCAGTGATGCGCTGCAGGACTCCATCTCGTCCGACCCCAAGTCGCGCGAGTATTACCTGCAGCAGATCCCTCTCACGGCGGAGGACGTGGAGGCCTCGAACGTCATCATCGCCGACGGGCTGTACAACATGGGCATGATCTACAAGGATAAGCTGGAGAACATGCCGCTCTCGGTCGAGACGTTCGAGGAGCTGGAGCGGCGTTTCCCGGACAATAAGTACCGGATGGATTACTACTTCCAGTCTTACCTCATGGGTCTGCGGTACAAGGACAAGCCGCTCGAGACACGCTCGCGCGACCGCCTCGTGAAGGCCTTCCCCGAGAGCGACTATGCCACGGCCGTCGCGGATCCGAACTATGAGTACCATATCCGTATGATGGACCGTGTGCAGGATTCGATCTATGAGCAGGCGTACAACCGCTACCTCAAGGGCGACACGTCGTTCGTGCGCCGCAGCTATCGCGAGTTCAGCCGCACCTATCCGCTGGCCACGCTGATATCGAAGTTCATGTTCGTCGAGGCGCTCACCTATGTGCAGTCCGGCAACGTGGCGTCGTTCAAGTCGGCGCTACAAACGCTCGTGGCGAAGTATCCCACGGCCGATGTGACGGAGCTGGCCAGCGAGATGCTGAAAGGTGTGCTGCGCGGACGGGCACTGGTGCAGGGTAGCCTGACGGGCATGAAGTGGGACCTACGCTTCGGTACGGATGAGTTTGGCGACATCTCGGCCTCGGACTCCGCCCGCGCCTTCGTCGACGAACCCGAGACGCCGCATCGCATGGTGCTCCTCTACCCCAAAGGCGCCGTCGAAGCGAACGCCCTCCTTTACGCCGTGGCGGCTTACAACTTTGCGCACTTTGAGGTCAAGAGCTTCGACCTCTCGACCGACGAGGCGGGCAACTTCGGCCTGCTTATCGTCAGCGGTTTCGACAACCTGCAGCAGGTGCTCGAGTATTACGGCATGATCTACTCCCGCGACGGATACGCCCGCAAGGTGGATCGCGCCGTCATCTTCTTCCCCATCTCCGAAGCGAACTACGAGACCCTCCTGCACGGCAAGTCGCCATCGGACTACATGGCCTTCTTCGCCGAAGTCTATGGCCGACAAGCGCCCCAGTTGGTGGCCCGTTGGCGCACCCAGGTGGCCGCAGACAAACGTGAAGCGGAGCGTGAAGACCAAGCCGTGGAGCAAGCCGCCGAGGAGGTAAAAACACGTGTGCAAGACATGGACGAGCCCACCGTCGAAGAACCCGTGCAGGACGAGCCGCAGCCCAGCGACGTCGCCCAACCGGAGGACGCCACCCCCACGGAGGACGCCCGCTCCACCGACGAAATCACACCCGCCGACACCGTCTCCGTGACGCCCGATCAGCCCGCTGTATCCGTCAAAAAGAAGAAGGAGAAAACGGTGAAGGAAAAGAAATCGAAGGCCGAGAAGGAGAGAGAAAAGGCCGAGAAAGCCGAGAAAAAGAAGCAGGAGAAAGCCGCCAAGGCTGCCGAAGCGGAGCGGAAGAAGCAGGAGAAGGCGGCCAAGAAACAGTCCGCCACCTCCGTCCGTCGCCGCAAGAACAAGGCGGTGCAGCAGGCTGACGAATCCCTCCCGACCGACACGACGGCGCGGCCAGAGCCTATGACTCCCGACACGGCGACGATCGAGACCCCGGCGGCCGACACCACCGCCACGCCCGAAGTGGACATGGACACGGTGCTCGTGAAGCCGAAAGAGATCACGCTGGAATACCTCAAGAAGCGGCGTGAACTGGAAGAGCGCAAGGCACGCATGGCGCAAGGCGAGAAGGCGCAGACCCAGGCCGAGCGACGCCAAGAGGCCGCCGAGCAGCGCAAACAGCAGCTCAAGGAGCGCGAGGCGCAGCGTAAGCAGAAAGAGAAGGAGGCCCGCGAACGCATGAAGCAGCGCAAGAAGGAGCGCAAGGCGCGTGAGAAGGCCAACAAGCAACGCCTGAAGGAAAAAGAGGCGGCTCGCCGCGCGGCACTGCGCGAGAAAGAGGCTGCCCGCCGCGAGAAGGCGAAGAGCAAATAGGCCGTCCGCCCTGATCGCCCGCTCCCCGATTAGACCCCCTGAATGCTTCGCGCACACTGCGCGGGGCGTTCGGGGGGTCTAATCGGCTTCGCGCAGTGTGCGCAGCCGAAATCGAGGGGTCTAAATGCTCCAGCCGATGTGCGCGGAGCCATTTAGGGGGCTGATCGGCTTCGCGCAGTGTGCGCGGGGCGTTCGGGGGGTCTACCTGTTTCAACGGGGAGCGCGGCCCCAAACAGAGGTCTATTTGCTTCAGCGAAAATGTTTGGCCTCAATCAAGCACTCGATCGGGGTAGCCGCCAGC
>CALHPT010000121.1 GCA_938036405.1 uncultured Tannerella sp. | reverse complement strand
CTTCGCGTCGCTGCCACGCGTCACGGCGCCACGCACCTCCGCGTGCGTCGCCCCCCCGCCCCCGACCGACCCGCACAGCCTTACGGACTGGCCGCACGGCTCGACGACCGTCTCTCGGCCGCCGACATCGACCGTCTCCACATGGCGCTGATGCTCGATTAGCCGAGCTACGCGTCGTTTCCACCCGTTTTCGGGTCCCTGATCCTGATTTTCATCTACAGTAGAATGTGTATCTTATCGTATGGCGTAAAATACGGTGAGATACACGTTTGTTTTATGCCAGATGGCGTGCAATCTGATCCAATACAAAATTGTTTCGCTTCATATGGCATGCAAAATGATGAAATTCAAATTAGATATAGACTATATCGCGTGCCATATGATACGATACAAAATTGTTTTACTTCATATGGCATACAAAACGATACGATTCAAATTAGATATAGGTCATATATCGTACCATATGATCCGATACAAAATTGTTTTGCTTCGGATTGCATGCGATTCGGTGTGATTCAAATTTGAAATAAGCCAGATGGCGTGCAATCTAAGCTGATACAAAATTGTTTCACTTCATATGGCACGACGTGCGATGTAAAACAAAAAGGATTCAAGACGCACAGCAGGTGATCCGTCTTGAATCCAATTTTCGAGATGTCGTTGTTGGGCTTCGGAGGTCAGTCGCCGGTGAACGTGTCGACGAGTACTTCGCGATAGGCGTTGAAGATTTTCGACTTGGAGACGAAGCCGATGTAGGTGCCTTCGGTGTCGACGACGGGTAGGTTCCAGGCCTTGGTGTCGTCGAAAATGTGCATGATTTTCTCCATCGGCATGTCGTTGACAATGCGCGCGGGGGGCGAGACCATGAAGCGCGAGACGCGGAAACGCTCGTACAGCTCGGGGCGGAACATGATGTTGCGGATGTTGTCCACCAGCACGATGCCCAGCAGTACGCCTTCGGTGTTGACCACCGGGAACATGCTGCGGGAGCTTTTGGCGATGGCTTCCTTGACGACGTCGCCGAGGCTCATATCGGGGCGGACGGCGATGAAGTCCGTTTCGATCACACTGCCGACGTTCATGAGCGTCAGCACGGCCTTGTCCTTATGGTGCGTCAGGAGTTCGCCCTTTTGGGCCAAACGCATGGTGTAGAGGCTGTGGGGCTCGAAGGCGCGGATGGTGACGTAGGAGCCGATGGAGGTGATCATGAGCGGCAGGAAGAGGTTGTAGCCGCCGGTCAGCTCGGCGATGAGGAAGACGCCCGTCAGGGGGGCGTGCATGACGGCGGACATGGTGCCGGCCATGCCCATAAGGGCGAAATTCTTCTCAGGCAGGTCGACCGGGAGGCCGAAAAAGTTGAGGATATGGGAGAAGATGAACCCGGCGATGCAGCCGATGTAGAGGCTCGGGGCGAAGACGCCACCGCAACCGCCGCCGCCGTTGGTGGCCGCAGAGGCGAAGACTTTCGTGAGGAGGATGAGGCCGAGGAAGATGACGATGCCCCAATAGCCATTCTCCATGCCGAGGAAGGGGCTTTGGTCCATGAGGCGGATAAAGTCGCCGTTGAGCAGGGTCTCGATCGTGTCGTAACCCTCGCCGTAGAGCGGGGGGAAGAGGAAGATGAGGATGCTGAGCATGGCGGCGCCGAGGATGAAGCGTTGCCAGCGGTGGGAAAGGCTGGCGTAGATCCCTTCGACGCGCAGCATGGCGCGGGTGAAGTAGAGCGAGACGAGGCCGCAGAAGATGCCCAGCAAGAGGACGTAGGGGATGCGCTCCATGACGAATTCCTCCGTCTGCGAAAACTGGAACATGGCCTCGGTGCCGGAGAAGACGTATGACATCGTGGCAGCCGTGACGGACGAGATGAGCAGGGGCAAGACGGACGTCATCGTCAAGTCGAGCATGAGCACCTCGATGACGAAGACCAATCCGGCGATCGGGGCCTTGAAGATACCCGCCACAGCTCCCGCGGCACCACAGCCGACGAGTAGCATGAGCGTTTTCTGCTCCATGCGGAAGAGTCGGCCGAGGTTCGACCCGATGGCGGCGCCAGTGAGCACGATGGGCGCCTCCGCCCCGACCGATCCGCCGAATCCGATCGTCAGCGAACTGGCCACGAGCGAGCTCCACATGTTGTGCGGCTTGATGCGGCTCTTGCGCTGTGAGATGGCGTAGAGGATCTTGGTGACACCGTGGCTGATGTCGTCGCGGACGACGTAATAGACAAAGACCCCGGCCAGCAAGATGCCGATGATGGGGTAAAGCAGCAGCCAATAGTTGGCTCCCTCGCGGATATTGGCCCAGAGTAGCTGCTGGATGGTGTGGATAAGGAACTTCAGCAGTAGGGACGCCGTAGCGGCACCGATACCGACCAGGAAACTGATGATGAGAATGAAGTTGCGCTCCCGGATGTGGCGTTCGCGCCAGAGCAGGAAGCGATAGAAGCGGTTTTCGTTTGTCATGTAGTTCGTGTGTTTCATACGCCCTTGCCCGTGACCACCGTCCTGACCGTATAAATAAGGATAGTCAGGTCCAGGGCGAGGGACATATTTTCGTAATAGAGGATATCGTAGTCGAGGCGCTCGATCATCTTTTCCACCGTGTCGGCATAGCCATACTTGACCATGCCCCAGGAGGTGATGCCGGGGCGAACGTTGTGCAATAAATAGAAGTAGGGCGCAGTGCGGACGATGCGGTCGATGTAGTACCGCTGCTCCGGCCGTGGCCCAACGAGCGACATGTCGCCGATGAGCACGTTCCAGAACTGCGGCAGCTCGTCCAGCCGATACTTGCGGAGGAAGCCGCCGAAGGGCGTCACGCGGTCGTCGTTATGTTGGGTCAGTCGGTGGCCGCGACGGTCAGCGCCGACGTACATCGTGCGGAACTTGTAGATCGTGAAGGGTCGGCCACCGCGCCCGATGCGCTCCTGCCGAAACAGTACGGGGCCGGGCGAGCTGCGCTTGACGCCGATAGCCAGGTAAGCGTAGACGGGCGAGAGCAGCAGGAGGGCGATGGCGGAAACGATCTTATCGGCCAACCATTTGAGGTTCTTCCCCGCCTCTGAGAAGTTGTTGTCCGTGGCGTCGATCAGGGGAATGCCGTGGATGGTGCGTACGCCGATGCGCCCCAGCGGACTGTTCTTGGCCGCCCAAATCTTCACGGGGCATTTGTAACGGTAGAGCGAGTAGAGCAGGTTTACCGCCTCGGCGTCTCCCCCCGGCTCGACGACAAGCGCAAGCTCATGCGCGGGGCGAGTGGCCATCAGCGCGGGCAGGTCGGCGGTACAGCCGACGATTGTCTGCGGATCGTTGACTCCCTCCGCCGTCGGTTCGCCGACGAAGCCCTCCACCCGATAGCCCAGCCGCTCCAGGTCGCGACGCGCCTCGGGAGCATGCGCACCCGTGCCGATCACCAGTACGTCCGTCACCCACCGGCGGCGGCGCACCATACGCAGAGCGTGATTCGTGATCAGATTACGCCCGAGGTAGGTCAGGACGAATTGCAACGCGCAGAAGGTAAAGAAGATGGTATAGTAGACGTCGAACGAACGCGGGAGGTCGTTGAGGATGACTACGAAGAAGATGAAGACACACCCTACCCCGACGCTCAGGAAGGTGGTAAAGGCCTCCTCGATGCGCGACTTACCGAAGGGCCGATTGTAGTAACCCGAAAGGAAATAGAGGGCCAGCCAAAAGAAGGGTACGAGCAGCTGCACCTCAATGACCTGCCGATAGCCGAGAAAGTCGGCCAGCGTACCGAAGTCGTAGCGGGCCACCTCGTGAAAGCGTACCACGTTGAGCACAGCCCACGCTACGACCGCGGTGACGAAGTCGGACGCTACGTAGATCAGTCGCTGACGACGGCGGTCCATCATCACTCGCGAATCACTTGAATGGTTCCGTCTGCGCCGAGGAGTATGATGCCCGAGGGGCGCGCAGGGGTGCGATCCGTGCGGCGATAGCGGACGACGTAGTCGACACCGCGAATGACCTCGTCGCTGATCTCGTCGAAGAAGTGCGGCGCGGGATGCCCGCTGAGGTTGGCCGAGGTCGAGACGATGGGACGGCGGAAGCGTTCGCAGAGGGCGTGTGAGAAACGCTCGCGGGTGACGCGTATGCCCACCGAGCCGTCTGGGCCGAGCAGCGACGGCGCGAGGTTCCGTCCGCGGGGATAGATGAGTGTGAGCGGACGGTCGGAGAGCTCGATGAGGTCCCAGGCTATGTCGGGGATGGCGTCGACGTAGGCGCTCACGCGGGCCGTACTGTCGGCCAGGGTGAGCATGGCTTTGTGATCGGCGCGCTGCTTGAGCGCGTAGACACGTCGGACGGCCTCGTCAGAGGTGGCATCACAGCCGATGCCCCAGATCGTGTCGGTGGGATAAAGGATCAGTCCGCCGTCGCGCAAGACGCGCAGAGACTCCCGGAGGTCGTCCTGCAGCGATTCGTTATCGTTCATTGAGTGCATGATTCACGTGGTTCTGTAATCGGATCACAAAGGAATATCGAAAAGTGTAAACACCGCCCCCGGCTGACGCATCCGCCCTATTGTCCGCTGAATGGCCCGCGGCGATCCGACCCGGAGCATGAACCCCGCGCAAGGGCGGACAGCCTCTGCCGAATCGGCCGACTTACCCCGCGAGACGGTGACTTGGGCCGCCGCATGATGCGAGTGAGGTCGGCGGACGGATGAGGGGCGCTGACGTTGGCTGCGGGGTGAGCCGGCGAGCGGGACGGTGAGCGGATGAGGGACGGGCGGCTATATATATAATAGGTATAGGGAGGCGGACCATGTCGGCGGGCGGAGGCAAGGGCTGGAACGACTCTCGCTACGAATGCGCAAGGGGTGTCGGCCGGCTGGAACGGTTGCCGCGCTGCATGCTCCGAGGCGACTCCACACGCCGGACGATGCCTTTTCGCCACCCGACGGAGCGGGCCTACGCCAGATAGACTACGGCGACTGACTTCGTTTTTTGACTCGCGCCCTACCTTTGCCGGCCGTCGGGACGCCCGACGATGAGTCATTCCTTACACCCAATATATCTGACGTATGCCCCGCATCCTTCTCGGCCTCATCCTGATTCTGGCGCTCACGGCGTGCAGCACGACGCGCCACGTGCGCGATGGTGAATACCTGCTCGACCGCGTACGCATCGACGCCGATCACTCGCCCGCGCCGACGGCCGACCTCAAGTCGTATCTCCATCAGCATCCCAATCAGAAGATCTTCGGCCTACTCAAATGGCCGCTCTACCTATACAGCTGGTCGAGCGACCGTGGCCGATGGTCGGACCGACTGCTGCGCCGCATGGGCGAGCCACCCGTCCTGCTGGATACATCGCTCGTGGCCCTCTCGCGCGACGAGCTGCAGCGCTATATGATCAACAAAGGCTACATGCACGCTGTAGTCGATTACGCGATCGACACCTCGCGACGCCGACGCGCGACGGTCCGCTATCGCATCCGATCGGGCGTGCCCCACCTGATTGCCGACTATCGCCTCTCGCCGAATGATCCGCGCATGGACTCCCTGCTGCGCACCGAGCCGCCACTCGTCCGCGCCGGACAGCGATTCGACCGCGACGAGCTGGAGAAGGAGCGCCAACGCATCACCTCCCTACTCCGCCGCAACGGATACTTCGCCTTTCACCGCGACTATATCTACTTCGCCGCCGATAGCACGACGCCGGAGCGCGTAGGCATCGAGATGCGCATCCGGCCCATCCGCATCGCCACGGACTCCGTGCCTATCGAACGCCCGCACCGGGTCTATTTTATCGACAGCGTTCGCATCCTGGCCGACGATCGGCCCCTGCTGTTCGACACGCTGAACCCCTCCGCCGCCCGGGCCGAGACGCTCAACGTGCGCGGCGTCGAGATCCGCTACGCTTCCGGACGGCGGATGCTCCGACCGGGGGTGCTCTATCGGCGCTGTTTCCTACTGCCGGGCCGTCTGTTTAGCGAGCGCGACGCGGAGCGGACTTACTCGTCGCTGGCAGGGCTTGGCGCCCTCCGGCAGGTCAGTCTGCGATACGACGAAGCGGAGCGATCGGACACGATGTGGGTCAACACGACCGTCCTCGCCTCCGCATCCCCCCGCCAGGGCTTCGGCGTGGAGCTGGAAGGGACGAACTCCGGCGGCGATCTGGGCTTCGCCTCGTCCATCAATTACCGACACCGCAACCTGTTCAAAGGCTCGGAGCTGCTCTCCACGCGAGTCCGCGGCGCGTACGAGGCCCTTTCCGGAGGCGACCGCGGTAGCGGCTGGGGCAACTACTGGGAATTCGCAACCGAAGCGTCGATCCATTTCCCCACCTTTCTCCTTCCCTTTGTCAGTTATGACTTCCGACGGCGCATGCGAGCCACCACCGAATTCAAAATCAGCTACGATCAGCAGCGCCGACCCGAATACCGACGCGCAATCATATCCGGCGGCTGGAACTACAACTGGCAGACGGGTGCGCCGGGCCACCCCGCGCGCCATTCGTTTAAGGTGATCGATGTGGATTACATATACATGCTGCACGTCGACACCACTTTCCGAAGCAACCTGCCTGAGCTCACGGCCAAATACAACTACTCCGATATGTTTATCGTAGGCAGCGGCTACACCTACTCGCTCAACAGTTATGATCCGCTGCGTCGGAATCGCAGCGCGCATTCCCTGCGCATCGCGGTGGAGCTGGCCGGCAACGTGCTCTATGGCCTCTCTCATTTGCTGGGCGCATCCCGCGGTGCGGACGGTAACTACAAACTTTTTGGCACCACATACTCCCAGTTCGTCAAGGCTGACATCGACTACGCCAAGAGCCTCGTTCTGGACGCACGAAACAGCGTCGCGTTTCACATCGGGGGCG
This sequence comes from uncultured Tannerella sp., assembly GCA_938036405.1. GTDB lineage: Bacteria > Bacteroidota > Bacteroidia > Bacteroidales > Tannerellaceae > Tannerella. The sequence goes on along the minus strand of CALHPT010000121.1, from coordinate 701 downwards.
GCCTGGGCGTGCCCTACGGAAACTCAACGGAGCTGCCCTTCGTTCGGCGCTACTATGCCGGCGGCGCAAACAGCAATCGCGGATGGTCCGTCCGAACGCTCGGCCCGGGCAGCATGACCGTCGAGGAGGCCACGTCGTTCATCAACCAAGTCGGCGACATCCGCCTGGATGCGAACATCGAATACCGCACGCGTCTCTTTTGGAAATTCGAGCTGGCCGCCTATGTGGATGCCGGGAACATTTGGACGATCCGTCGATACGGCTATCAGCCCGAGGGCGACTTCCGCCTTTCGCGCTTCTACCGCGAGATCGCCATGTCGTACGGACTCGGTTTGCGACTCGATTTCGATTACTTCCTCATCCGCTTCGACACCGGACTCAAGGCCTACGACCCCGGGCAACGCGGCGCGCGTCGGTGGGCCATATCCCGCCCCAATCTGACAAACAATTTCGCCTGGCACTTCGCCATCGGCTACCCCTTCTGATCCAACGCTCTGAGGCAGAAAACGTATCGCGCCAGGTGCCCGTCGGCCTCTGCGCGCACGTCGCGTGCGTCCTCCGCGCGGCGGGCCTCGGTCGTCGCCCCCCTCTGCCCTACCCCACACGCCCTCCGGATTCCATTCCGGCTACGCCTCGTCGGTCGCCCCGCGCGCGGCCTACCCGATGCGCATCGCGCAGGTGCCTCCCTCCCGCCGTTTGAC
>CALHPT010000120.1 GCA_938036405.1 uncultured Tannerella sp. | reverse complement strand
GGCACATCCTCGAGGACGTTTTTGACGACTCTCTGTGTCAGATGGTAGGCGTTGCATGCGCTGGAAGGAGACGAAACGGACGAGGCTCCCCTCCGGAATAAACGTCAAACAACCCCGAGCACCCGAACAATTTTGTCGCATTGTGCGTTTTCATTCCGACGATGGTTCCTTAAAGCACTTTCGACGAAATCATTCATTCCTAACCCTTATTGAAATGAGAACTACAAAACATTTCCTACTGACGGCGCTGGCCATTTGCGCACTTTCAGCTTGCGGGAAGAAGGACACGCCCGAACCCGAGCCCAAACCAACTCCCGGCACAGAGCAACCCGTGCGGCCAGCCCGCTTACGCGGTTTTATGGTAGCCCGCGTGGAGGATGTGAGCGACCGTACCTTGGACGACGTGGCCGCATGGGGTGCGAACATCATCAGACTTCAAATCTGCCCCGTGAAGTATGCCACGGACAACAATCGCAACATCTGGGAGGCCCTCCCGGTCTACTTGATCCGTATCGACGAACGCCTCAAGTGGGCCAAAGCCCGCGGCCTAAAGGTTGTGCTCGACTTACACGAGCCGCCCGTCAACGGCTACACCGATCCCGGATTCCCCGCCTTCTGGGACAACCCGCAGACTCGCGACGGCTTCCTCCGCTTCTGGACCGCAGTGGCCAACAAGTTCAAAGACCCCGCCTACAACGACCTCATCTACGGCTACGACATCTATAACGAGCCCGCCGCCTGGGTGCGCGGCACGGACCACGTCCCCCACAAGTGGCGCGCCCTGGCCCCCGAGATCGTCAAGGCCATTCGCGCCATCGATCGCGACGTCTGGATCATCTACGAGCCCGGCCCCTGGAACGGCCCGGACAACTACCGCAACCTACAGCCTCTCGCCGACAAACGCGTGATGTATAGCCTGCATTTCTACCTCCCCGGCGGCTTCACCCACCAGGGCGTCAACATGGCCACAAAGGCCGAAGCCATCGCCTCACTTGGTGTAGAGTATCCCGGCAAGGTAAAAGGCAAGCAATGGGACCGCGCCGCGCTGGAGCGTGAGCTTGAAGTTGTCGACGACTTCCAGCGTCGCTACAACGTGCCCATTTTCGTCGGCGAGTTTAGTGTCGTGCGTTGGGCCCCTCTTCCGTCGTCTGCACGCTGGCTGACGGACGTCGTATCGCTCTTCGAAGAGCGCAAATGGACGTGGTGCTACCACGCCTTCCGCGAATGGGACGGCTGGAGCTTAGAGTATCCCGAGGGGACGCACACCTTCCGTTACAAAGGCGATCCCGCCGCCTCACCGGCCAAGACCGAAACGGAGCGCGCCAAGGTGATCCGCGCTGCACTCCGCAAAAACGCGCAGAAATAGAGGCATCAATCCATGAGGTAGGGGCGAAAATCTTTCGTCCCTACCTTTTATCTATACCCGTCAAATCAAATGGAACAACGCAGAGACAATTACGCCTTCTTGACCGAAGGCCCCGTTCATCGCGTGATCGGGACGATGGCCGTGCCCACGATCATTAGCATGCTCGTCATTTCGCTTTACAACATGGCCGACACCTTTTTCGTGGGCCGTATCGACACGCAGTCCACAGCCGCCATCGGTATCGTCTTCTCTGTCATGTTCCTCGTGCAGGCCATCAGCTTCTTTTTCGGTAACGGATCTGGCAACTACATCTCCCGCGAGCTCGGCGCCAAACGTCGCCGTAATGCAGAGGTCATGGCTACCACCGGCTTCGTATATGCCTTGGCCGGCGGACTGCTTATTCTCTTCGTCGGCGAACTCTTCCTCACCCCACTCTCACGCTGGCTCGGCAGCACGCCCACCATCCTCCCCTACACCCGCACCTACCTCGGAATCACGCTGCTCGGCACACCGCTCGTCACCGGTGCCTTTGCACTCAACAACCAAATGCGCTTCCAGGGCAACGCTGTTTACGCTATGCGAGGCATCGCGGCCGGCGCCCTCCTCAATGTGGCGCTCGACCCGCTATTCATCTTTGTCTTCGACATGGGCATAGCCGGGGCGGCGGTATCCACCGTTATCGGACAAGCGGTCAGCTTCATCATCCTGCTGCGCATGACTCATCGCGGGGGCAGCATACGCATCCGACTCCGCAACTTCTCGCCTTCAAGGGTCTATATCCGTGAAATTCTGGCTGGCGGAACGCCCTCCCTCTCCCGTCAGGGACTTAGCAGCTTGGCCACAGTGATGCTCAACTACGGCGCCGGTGTTTACGGCGATGCCGCCATTGCCGGCATGTCTGTCGTGAACCGTTTTACGATGATCTTGCTGGCCGCCGTCATCGGTTTTGGGCAAGGCTTTCAACCCTTTTGTGGCTTCTGCTACGGCGCTCGCCTCTACGATCG
>CALHPT010000119.1 GCA_938036405.1 uncultured Tannerella sp. | reverse complement strand
GCGGAGCGTTCGGGGGGTCTAAACGGCTATACGAAAAATGAAATGGGGGATGGCGCCGGTCATGCTGCTTCGTTCCTCGTTTTGACAGAGGGAGAAGGGGGCAAAAACAGTCGAGGCCTCTGCCAAAGCAGGGAAGTGAGCCGGACGTCTGGCCCAACCTCCCTGCCTCGGTAGAGGCCTCTCTTTGTTATCGTCTAAACGCAGCTTTGCTACCCGATTGCGGCGAGCGTGGCGAGGACGTCCTCGGCGATTTGCTCGTCGGTGAGGTGGTTCTCACGGAGCAGCTCGTCGACGTCGTAGCGGTCGTAAAGCTGCTTCTTGACGCCGAAGTTGAGGACGCGCATGGCGGACGGGCCGTAGTGGCGCGCGATGCGTTCGCCGAAGCCGCCGTCGAGCGTGCCGTCCTCGAGCGTGGCCACGACGGCGTGATCCTTCTTCAGCTCGTCGAGGAGCGCCGTGTCGACGCCCGTGAGGTAGCGCGGATTGATCAGCGTGGCGTCGATGCCTTGCTCGGCCAGCAGCTGGCGGACGCGGTCGCCCTTCTGGTAGAAGTTGCCGGCGGCGATGAGGGCCACGCGGCTGCCGCGGTGACCGACGCGGAAGGTGTTGAGCGCGGAGTAATCCGTGTCGACCGGCTCAGAGGTGTGGTAAACCTCACCTTCGGGCACGCGGATGGCCACCGAGTGCTTGTCTTGCCGGATGGCCCAGGTCTGCATGGCCACGAGCTCCTCGTAGGTGGTGGGGGCGAGGTAGACGAGGTTGGGGATATGGCTGAGCATGGCGATGTCGAAGAAGCAGATGTGCGTGAAGTCGTTCATGCCGAAGATCGAGGCGCCGAGCACGTTGATGACGGCCGGATTACCGTTCACGCAGAGGTCTTGCGCGATCTGGTCGTAGGTGCGCTGCAGGAAGGTGGCGTAGGTGAAGTAGACCGGCCGTGCGCCGCGTTTGGCCATGCCCGAGGCCAGGGCCACGGCCTCCTCTTCGGCGATGCCGACGTCGATGTATTGCGCGCCGGCCTCCCGACGGCGGTCGGCGGTGAAGCCGAGGCCCATCGGCACGGCCGACGCTACGACGACGAGCTTCGGGTCGCGCTTCATCTCCTCGCGCAGGAAGTCGCCAAGCAGGCTGGGCATGTATTCGCTGTTGTCGCGCGGGCCGGTCGACTTGCCCGTCTCACGGTCGAAAGGCGAACGGTAATGCCAAGCCTCCTGCTTCTCTACGGCCGGCGCGTAGCCGTGACCCTTCTCCGTGTGGATGTGCACGACGGTGGGGCGGGGCGTGTCTTTGACGCGGCGGAAGATGTCGACCAGCGAGGCCAAGTTGTGGCCGTTTTCGAGGTAGTAATAGTCGAAGCCGAAGGTCTTGAAGAAGTTCAGTTCGGCCTGTCCGTACGTCTCACGCAGCAGGCGGAGGTTAGCGTAAAGTCCGCCGTGATTCTCGGCGATGCTCATCTCGTTGTCGTTAACGACGATGATGATGTTCGTGCCCAGTGCGGCGGCCGTGTTGAGCCCTTCGAACGCCTCGCCGCCGCTGAGGCTGCCGTCGCCGACGATGGCGACGATGTTCTCCGTGCCGCCCAGCACATCGCGGCCCTTCTGCAGTCCGGTGGCCAGCGAGATGGCGGTGGAGGTGTGTCCGATCTCGAAGTAGTCGTACTCCGGCGATTCGATCGGGGAGCTGTAGCCCGAGATGGCGCGCGTGTCGGCATCGTCAAGGAAGCCGTGGGCGCGGCCGGTGAGGATCTTGTGCGGATACGTTTGATGGGAAACGTCGAAGACGAGCTTGTCCGTAGGCGTGTCGAAGACGTAATGCAGGGCCACGGTGGCCTCGGTGAAGCCCAGGTTCGGGCCGACGTGTCCGCCGTGGCGGCTGACGCGGTTCAGTACGGCGTCGCGCACTTCGTCGGCGACGATTTTCAGCTCGCTGACCTCCAGTTTACGCAGGTCGGCAGGGGAGTGGATCTTTTCTATGTACATATTTCTTATGCGCCTTTGGCGCGGTAGTTATCGGCCTTTGGCCGGGTAGTTATGCGCCTTTGGCGCGGTAGTTATAAGTAGTCAGAAGTAGTTATGCGCCTTCGGTACGGTGGAGGCACACCGCATACGCCATGCCAAACGTATGTGCGGCTGACATATTGTCGGGGGGGGTGATAAACTATTTTTCGTCGTATGGCGTTTCTATACCGTACACATTCATTTATAGGAGAAACAATGACATGAACTTGGAGAAAGAAAATAAACAATGGTGGACACCGCGCCGGATGATGGCGGCGAAGGTGGTTACGATCGGTTTCCTGACGCTGCTGCTGATGATCCCGATGATGCTGATCGAAAGTCTGATGAACGAGCGCGAACGGACGGCTGGCAATGCCGTCGAAGAAGTGGGGCAGAAGTGGAGCGGGGCGCAGACCGTCCTCGGCCCGATGCTGACCATCCCATACTATACCACGCAACACTCCGAGAAGTCGGGGCGCACGGAGCGCGTGGTGGAGATGGTGAATATCCTGCCCGATTCGCTCGATATCATCGGCGACGTGCGCACGGAGGAGCTGCGGCGCGGCATCTACGAGGCCGTCGTCTATCGATCCACGATGGAGCTACGCGGCACCTTCGTCCTTCCGCCCGACGTGCCGCTGCGCCCGGGCGATCCGGACTTTCCGCTGGAGGATGCCATGCTGAACCTCGGCCTCTCCGACCTGCGCGGCATCAGCGAGCCCGTGACCGTGGAGTGGGATTCTACGCAGACAACGTTCGACCCCGGCATACGCCACAACGATCTGCTCACCTCGGGCGTATCCTGCCGCGCCAACGTGATGCCACTGGCTGCGGGTCGCACCGTGTCGTTCCGCATCCGGCTCGCGCTGAAAGGCTCCGGTTCGCTCTACTTCGCGCCCGTGGGCAAGACGACGACGATCGCCCTGCGGTCGAACTGTCGCACACCGAGCTTCACGGGCGCCTTCCTGCCCGCCAATCGTCAGGTGACGGACAGCGGCTTCGTCTGCGACTGGAAGGTGATGCACCTCAACCGCAACTATCCGCAGGTGCTCACGGGCAGCGATCGTCAGGAGGCGATCGAGGAGTCCGTGTTCGGCGTCGATGTGCTGCAACCCGTGAAGCGCTACCAGCAGTCGATGCGTTCGGTGAAGTACGCCATCCTCATCATCCTGCTCACGTTCGTCGTCTGCTTCTTCGTGGAGGTGTTGCAGCGGCGCCACATCCACCCGCTTCAATACCTGCTCGTCGGGCTTGCGCTGAGCCTCTTCTATTCGCTGCTGCTCTCCATCTCGGAGCACACCAGCTTCGGCCTCGCCTACCTCATTGCCGCGGTAATGACCGTCAGTCTGATCACGTGCTACATGGCCGGTGTGCTCAAGCTCCGGCGCACGGCGATGGCCATCGGCGGACTGCTGGCGGGGCTTTACGTCTATGTCTACGTCTTGATCGGCATGGAGTCGTACGCCCTCTTAGCCGGCAGCGTGGGGCTGTTCGTCATCCTCGCGGTGATCATGTATGTGTCGCAAAAGATCGACTGGAGCGGGCGAGACGCTGCATAGCAGGGAGGGGGCTACGGCCCCCGGCAAAGTTTGGCCGGATACACAAGGGAGGGCGACCTGTCGTGTCACACAATGGAGCCTAAAAGTTCCGAGAGGCGCCATCGTGTCGCACGATGAGGCCTAAAAGTTCAGAGAAGTGCCATCGTGCCGCACAATGAGACCTAAAAGTTCCGAGAGGCGCCATCGTGTCACACAATGAGCGGTCTCTGGATCGGCCTCACCCAATCTTTATACAGCATAAATCCATTTATACTTCCCGCTCGCCGGCCAGAATTTGACGCAGATCTTCGGCTGAAACGTTGGCAGCAATCTGGCCGTTACGGGCCACGGCTATCGTGCCGCGCTCCTCGGAGACGATGATGATCAGCGCGTCCGTCTCTTTCGACATGCCCAGCCCAGAACGGTGACGGAGGCCCATCTCTTTGGGTAGGCTCACGTTTTTGGCTACGGGCAGGATGCATCCCGCGGCGATGATCCGACCGCCGCTGATGATCATGGCGCCATCGTGCAGGGGGCTGTTCTTGAAAAAGATGTTTTCGATGAGGCGCGCATTGATGTCGGCCGTAAACATTTCGCCTGTCTTAGCGTAGGCCGAAAGATCCATCTCGCGGCGGATGACGATCAGGGCGCCGGTCTTCTTGCGGGCCATGTTCATGCAGGCCAACACGATGGGGGCGATATAATTCTGCTCCTCGGCATTGGTGACGCGGCGCGAGAAGAGCTTGGCCACGAAACGCCAACCGGGGTTGGATCCGAGGGTGACGAGGAAGCGGCGGATGTCGTCTTGAAAAAGAACCACGAGCACGATGAAGCCGACGCTGATGAACTTATCCAAAATGGCGCCCATGAGCCGCATCTCGAGCACCTGCGAGACGACCACCCAGACGACAAGCACGGAGATAATGCCGCTGAAGACGGTCAGTGTGCCCGAGCTTTTCATCAGCTTATAGATCTGGTAGATGAAGAAGGCAACCAGCAAGACGTCGAGCGCGTCTTTAAGTCCGAAATGAATGAACGATGTGATGAACATGGTGGGCGTCGTTAGATGAGTTGGCGGGTGATTCGGACGGCTTCGGCGGCGGCACGGACGTCGTGCACGCGGAGGACAGAGGCGCCATGCATGAGAGCGTAGGTGTTGAGCACGGTGGTGCCGTTGAGACTGTCGTCGGGCGTGCCGCCAAGCAGGCGGTAGATCATGCTCTTACGCGATATGCCAATGAGGAGCGGCTCCTCGAAGCGGTCGGCAAACTCGCTAAGGGCACGCATGAGCGTATAGTTCTGCTCTAAGGTCTTGGCAAAGCCGAAGCCGGGATCGAGGAGGACGTCGGCCACGCCCAATCGGCGCAGCGTGCGCAGCTCAGAGGCGAAATACATCATGACGGCCTCCACCACGTCGTCGTAGTCCGTGAATTGCTGCATGGTGCGAGGCGTGCCGCGCATGTGCATGAGGACGTACGGGACGCCCAGCGTGGCGACGGTGGCATACATCTGTTCGTCGAGCGAGCCGCCGGAGATGTCGTTGATCATGGCCGCGCCGTATTCCTCGACGGCCCGCCGGGCGATGGCCGAGCGGAAGGTGTCGACGGAGACGGGCACATCGGGGTAGTCGCGCATGAGGCGACGAAGAACGGGCTCAAGCCGTGCCCACTCGTCGGCCTCGCTGACGTCGTCGGCGTCGGGTCGGGAGGAGTATCCGCCAACATCGATGAGTGTGCCACCCTCGTTGAGGATGGTCTCGATGCGCCGCACTACGGCGGCTTCGTCTTGCTGTCGGCTGCCGGCGTAGAAGGAGTCCGGCGTGGCGTTTAGGATGCCCATGATAAGGGGCACGTCGAGTGAGCGCAGTGTGCCCTTCAGATTGATCGTTTTTCTGTTCATGTATCGTTATGTGTGATGTTGTAAATGGGATACTTCACTCCGCTGGCGGCCGCAGCCGCCTTATCCAGCGGCCATGCGCCAGATGAAGGCGACAATCGATGTGACGATGATGCCCAGCACAAGGGGGAGGAAGATGGCCACGGCGGTCCACTTCGCGCTGTGGGTCTCTTTATAAATGGTGTAGATCGTCGTGCTGCACGGGTGATGGAGCAGGCAGAAGAGCATGAGGCAGACGGCCGTCAATAGGTTCCATCCGCCAGCCAGGAGGATCTGCTTCGTCTCTGCGTCTCCGCCTTCCATCAGCACACCCGCTGCGCCCGCGTCGCTCTGCCCAAGCACAAGCAGCGTCAGCATAAGCACCGTAGGTATCACGATCTCGTTGGCGGGGATGGCTAAGATGTACGCGAGCAGGATGACTCCGTTCAGCCCCATGATCCACCCCGGTGTGCTCAGCCAATGGATCAGATGCGCGGCGATGCTCACACCGCCCACCGTGAGGTTGCAACAGAGCCAGATGACGGCGCCCGCGGGTGCCGCAAAGACGAGGGCTCGCCAAAGCACGATCAGCGTGCGGTCGATGATGGACGTATAGATCGTGCTCCAGAAGCGGGGCGGACGATAGGGCGGCAGCTCGAGATGGAAGGTGGAGACTTCGCCGCGGAGCAGTGTGCGCGAGAGTACCCACGAGCTACCGAACATGAGTGTCACGCCCAGGAAGACGACGCCCATGACGGCCATCAGCGAGACGATCCCGCTGTAACGCGCCGGCACAGCGGCGCCCACGAAGAGCGTAGCCAGCAAGATCTGCGTCGGCCAACGCCCGTTGCAGAGCGAGAAGTTGTTCGTGATAATGGCGATCAGTCGCTCGCGCGTACTGTCGATGATGCGCGTGGAGACGACGCCCGCAGCGTTGCAGCCGAAGCCCATGCTCATCGTCAGCGCCTGCTTGCCATGCGCCCCGGCTCGGCGGAAGAGTTCGTCGAGATTGAAAGCCACGCGGGGCAGATAGCCGAAGTCCTCCAGCAGCGTGAAGAGCGGGAAAAAGATGGCCATCGGCGGCAGCATGACGGAGACGACCCACGCAGTGGAGAGGTAGACGCCGTCGACGAAGAGGCCCGTCACCCAGGCCGGTGCACCGAAGCCCACAAAGAGGCCGCGCAGGGCCGGATGGATGAGCCCCACGAACAGGTCGCTCAGCCACGACGACGGGTAATTCGAACCCACGATCGTCAGCCAAAAGACGCCCGAGAGCAGCGCGACCATGATCGGGAAACCCCACACGCGATGCGTCAAGATGCGATCCAGCCGCACGTCCATCGGCAGTCGGCCGCGGCGGTTGCCCTGCGTCACGACGTCGCGACAGATAGCCTCAGCCTGGGCATAGATATCCTCCATCCATTGGTCGTGAAAGTTGTTGCTGATCTGGAGGTGGATGTTTTCGGCCAGCGCGTTCAGCTCGTCGTTGCCGAAGCGTTGGCGCACGCTCGGATCCTGCTCGACGAGTCGGAAAGCGATCCATTCGGCGTTCGATAAGTTGGGGTGCACACGGGCCACAGCCTCGGTCAAGACGCGGATATGATCCGCCGTGGCGGGTGGCAAGTTTGTGGCGCGATGAGGCCGGCAGACGTAGGCGCCCGTGGCCACCTCGTGCATCATCTCTAGCAGGCGGTCGATGCCCTTGCCCGACCGCGCCGAGCAACCCGCCACGGGGATGCCGAGCCGTCGTGAGAGGGCGTTGAGGTCGATATGGATATGGTTGCGCTCGGCCTCGTCGAGCAGATTGACGCAAAGCACGGCGCGGTCGGTGATCTGTAGCACCTGCAGGATGAGGTTCATGTTGCGCTCCAGGCGTGTGGCGTCGGCCACCATGACGGTCACGTCGGGCTTGCCAAAGAGGATAAAGTCGCGAGCGATCTCCTCATCCTCCGACGTGGAGGCGAGCGAGTAGGTGCCGGGCAGATCGACGATGCGATACGTGTCGCCACCGTAGCCAAAGAAGCCTTCGGCCTTGCCGACCGTCTTGCCGGGCCAGTTACCCGTATGTTGCTTGAGTCCGGTCAGGGCGTTGAAGACGGTGCTCTTGCCCGTGTTCGGATTGCCGGCCAGGGCCACGACGAAGCGTTCGCCGTCGGCCTGCGCACCGCGTCGCTCCAGGCCGTGCATGGACGCCGCCTTGGGACAGGTGGCGCAGGGTGAGGCCGTATTTGTTGTCTGATTCATTGGGGTTGGGGGGTAAGGGGAGATGACGGCTGGGAGGAACCGGTGCCGATTAGGATGTAACGCGCCTGATCGTGACGCAGGGCGATGGCCGTCCCGCGAACGGCGTAGGCCACGGGGTTGCCCATCGGACTGACGAGATCGATGCTCACTGTGCTGCCGCGCACGAAACCAAGGTCGAGCAGACGGCGGCGGAGGGCGCCGCGACAGGAAGGCGAAAGGCCCACGATACGCGCCGTGACGCCCGGCTCGAGTCGGGTCAGCCGTCGGGCATCGGCCTCGGGACTGCGACGCACCTCGTCGTCCGTCATCGGCTCCATGTTGAGCGCGGCGTGAGCCGCCGCAGGCAGGGTGAAGCGTTCGCCTTCGTACATGAAGGTGAAGCCCTCCGGTGTCACGTCGGTGATGAAGAGCACCGAGTCCTTCGTCAGTCCG
>CALHPT010000118.1 GCA_938036405.1 uncultured Tannerella sp. | reverse complement strand
TCCATCCATTGAGCAGTTTGAGGAGGCCATCACACCGCGCACGAAGGCCGTCCTGCTCTGCAACCCGAACAACCCCACGGGCTACGTCTACACGAGCGAAGAGCTTAGTCACATCCGCGACCTTGTGCGCCGGCATGACCTCTTTCTCTTTTCTGATGAGGTTTACCGGGAGTTTCGTTACACGGACGCACCTTACGTCTCGTCGTTTCACCTCGAAGGTGTCGAGCAAAATGTAGTCATGTTTGACTCCATGTCGAAGCGCTACAGCGAGTGCGGCATCCGCGTCGGAGCGATCGTGACAAAAAACACGCGCGTGCGTAAAAGCGTGATGAAATGGGGACAGGCGCGCCTCAGTCCGCCACTCTTAGGGCAGATTGTGGCCGAGGCATCAATCGACGCACCGGAGTCATACCTGCGGGGCGTTTATGAGGAGTACATCCAGCGCCGAGACTTCCTTGTCAAGCGGCTGAACGAGATCCCTGGCTGCTATTCGCCGCTCCCGATGGGTGCGTTTTACACGGTGGCAAAGTTGCCGGTAGACGATACCGACAAGTTCTGCGCCTGGTGCCTTCGCGACTTCTCACATGAGAATCAAACAGTGATGATGGCCCCCGCGTCAGGCTTCTATGTCACACCGGGCTACGGACGCAATGAAGTGCGCATCGCTTACGTGCTGGAGCGGTCCGAACTAGCTCGCGCGCTCGACGTCCTAGAGGCAGCGCTCACCGTTTATCGCGACAAATGGAATAAGCGTTGACCGTGGTCGATCGTATACATATAATACAAGAGGCGTCGGGCCATGAACGTTGAGTTGTTTATCGCCCGGCGCATCCACTTCGGTGGTAAAGCAGACAATGGTAAGAAGCGCATCACCCCACCGGCGGTGCGTATTGCCGTAGCCGGAATTGCCATAGGTCTGGCCGTAATGATCCTTTCTGTGGCCATTGTAGTTGGATTTAAGCAGGAAGTGCGAGAAAAGGTGATCGGCTTCGGATCACACATACAAATCACCAACTTCGACAGCAATTCGTCGTACGAGACTGCCCCGATCCACGTGGGTGACAGTCTGTGGCGTGTGCTTCATCAAGTGCCCGGCGTGCAACACGTCGAGGCCTTCGCTACCAAGCCGGGCCTCCTCAAGACTGACACCGATTTCCAAGGCATTGTTCTAAAGGGCGTAGGTTCGGATTACGATTGGACCTTCTTCCGCAAACACCTCGTAGAGGGTCAAGTCTTCACGGTCACTCCGGGCCAGATGACGACCGATGTACTCATCTCGCGTCACCTGTCCGACCTACTCCACCTACGTTGCGGCGACTCCTTCCTCGCCTATTTCGTGCAGGACGATGTCAAAGCGCGCAAATTTCACATCAGTGGTATTTACGACACTGGCTTCTCGGATTACGACCGTCTCTTCGTCCTCACAGATATCGAGCAGATCCGTCGCCTAAACGACTGGCCCTCCGAGGCCGTCAGTGGCCTGGAGCTACTTGTCGATGATTACGACCGTCTCGACGAAACTGCTGAACGCGTCGACAATCTCCTCCTCAACCGCCACGATATTGCTGGTAACACCTACTTCGTCCGCTCGATCCGCGAGCTAAACCCAATCATCTTCAACTGGCTCGATCTCCTTGACCTGAACGTAGTCGTAATTCTCGTGCTCATGATGGCTGTCTCGGGCTTTACCATGATCTCCGGCCTACTGATCATCATCCTCGAGCGTACAAACATGATTGGCATACTGAAAGCCCTCGGCCAACCGGACAACAGCCTGCGACGCGTCTTCCTCTACATCTCCACCTTCCTGATCGGTCGCGGCATGCTCTGGGGCAACGTCATCGGGCTCGTGCTATACTGGGTGCAATGGCAGTTCCAGCTGCTCACCCTCGATCCTTCGATCTACTACCTTGACGCTGTCCCCATCCGACTTAGCTTCTGGTCGTGGCTGCTCATCAACGTTGGCGCATTGGCCGTAACGCTACTAATGATGCTGGCACCCTCATACCTAATCACTAAGATCAGCCCTGCCCGCACTATTCGTTTCGAATAGAAGAGTTTCATCGATGCTTTGCGCGTATGGAAATCATTTTACATTTGCGCGCTCTTCAGCAGAAAGGAGAGATGCCAGAGTGGTCGAATGGGCCGCACTCGAAATGCGGTGTACGGGTAACTGTACCGGGGGTTCGAATCCCTCTCTCTCCGCCGGAAGGCTCCAAGAGGACTTCAGCTAGGGAGTCAGTTAAGCCTTCAAACTCATAGAAAATCGTTGTAAAATCAAGGTTTTACAGCGATTTTTCTTTTGTATATACCTAATCGCTTGACGGTATACCCCCATGTTTTGACAGTCACCTTTCGGTCATATTCTGCTACACTTCCTGCTACACAAAAACGAGAGCAGCAAAAAATGTAGCAGTGACGGGATTGTGAATACCATATTGACTGCATTAATTCTCTCTGTTTCATCGTACTCAAGTTGAACTTTGCAGCCGAAAAGCTGCATAACACAAAACGATGCAATATGAGAATGAACTTCAAGGTCTCCTTCTACCTACGCTCGAACTACGAGAACAAAGAAGGAAAGTCACCCGTTATGCTTCGGATCTTTTTGGGTGGAGAGATGGCGAACTTCGGCACGACGAAGATTTTCGTGAAGAAGTCTCTTTGGAGCAATGCCACAAGTCGACTCAGAGGGAGAACAGCGGAAGCCTTGTCAGTGAACGCAGCGCTGGATTCCATCTCCACGACACTCCACGGGATCTATCGCAAGTACGAAAACGACGAATCGCTGTCATTGGATCTAATCCGGACTGTCTTCTTCGGTAAGAACAGGGAGTTTACTTCTTTCCTTCCGGTCTTCGATAAGTTTTTGGAGGATATCAAGCAGCGTGTCGGTAAGACTATCGGTGCGGACAGTTTGCAGAAGTACAGCGTGCTAAGGAGGCACTTTGCTGAGTTTCTCATGTACAAGTATTCTCGGAAAAACATTGGGCTGAATGAGTTTACCCCCGCTGTCGTTCAAGACTTCCATCTCTATATGAGTACAGTCGCGGGATGCGCCTACAACACTTCGGTCAAGAAGGTGAAAACGCTCAAGACCATAACCATCTATGCTCAGAAGCGAGGCTTTTTGCTTCATGACCCCTTTGTCAATCACCATTTCCACATGGAGCCAGTAGATAGAGGCTTCTTGACGGACGAAGAGATCCTCCGAGTAGCCAACAAGGATTTGGGTATCCAGCGACT
>CALHPT010000117.1 GCA_938036405.1 uncultured Tannerella sp. | reverse complement strand
GCTGAAAACCCTGATCAATCCTTCACTTTCTCGTCGAGCAGTGCCGTGTCGATCACTTGCATGATGTCGGCCACGTAGTGGAACGTCAAGCCCTCGACGTAGGTCTGGTTGATCTCCTCTACGTCTTTGCGATTCTCCTCGCAGAGCACGATCTCGCGGATGCCGGCCCGCTTGGCTGCAAGGATCTTCTCCTTGATCCCGCCCACGGGGAGCACCTTGCCGCGGAGCGTGATCTCGCCCGTCATGGCCAGGTTGCTCTTCACCTTGCGGCGCGTGAAGGTGGAGACGAGCGACGTCACCATGGTGATTCCCGCGCTCGGACCGTCTTTCGGGATGGCGCCCTCGGGCACGTGGATGTGCACGTTCCAATTCTCAAACAGCGACTCCTCGATGCCGAGCTGTGCGGCGTGCGAGTGGACGTATTCCAGGGCCAAGATGGCCGACTCCTTCATCACGTCGCCCAGGTTGCCCGTGATGGTCAGCTTGGCGCTCTTGCCGCGGCTCAGGCTCGACTCCACGAAGAGGATCTCGCCCCCGACGGCCGTCCAGGCCAACCCCGTGACGACGCCCGCGTAACGGTTGTCTTGATACTTGTCGCGGGTGTACTCCACCGGCCCGAGATACTCCCGGAGGTGGTCCACCTTGAGCACCGCGGGCACGGCCTCGTCCGAGGCAATCTTGCGCGCCAACCGCCGCATGATCTTGGCGATCTTCTTCTCCAACGCCCTGACGCCGCTCTCCCGCGTGTAGGAGTCGATGATGGCGCGCACCGTGTTTCGGTGGAAGCGCACGGTGCCCTTCGTGATGCCGTGTGCCTCCATCTGTTTGGGGATCAGGTGACGCATGGCGATCTCGATCTTCTCCTCCAGGATGTAGCCGCTGACCTCGATCAGCTCCATGCGGTCGAGCAGGGGCTGCGAGATCGTGTTCAGGTTGTTGGCCGTGGCGATGAAGAGGATCTTGCTCAGGTCGTAATCGATGTCGAGATAGTTGTCGTGGAAGGTGGTGTTCTGCTCCGGGTCGAGCACTTCGAGGAGGGCCGATGCCGGGTCGCCCTTAAAGTCGCTGCCCACCTTGTCCACCTCGTCGAGCACGAAGACGGGGTTCGACGTGCCCGCCTTTTGCAGGTTTTGCAGGATGCGGCCCATCATGGCGCCGATGTAGGTGCGTCGGTGGCCTCGGATCTCGGCCTCGTCGTGCAGGCCGCCCAGCGAGACGCGCACGTATTTGCGCCCGAGTGCTTCGGCCACGGATCGTCCGAGCGACGTCTTGCCGACGCCCGGAGGGCCGTAGAGGCAGAGGATGGGCGAGCGCAGGTCGCGCTTGAGCTTGAGCACAGCCAGATGTTCGATGATGCGCTCCTTGACCTTCTCCATGCCGTAATGATCGCGGTCGAGGACGCGTTGGGCGTGCGGCAGGCTGAAGTTGTCGCGGCTGTAGGTGCCCCACGGCAGGCCGACGATCGTCTGCACGTATTGCGACTGGATGGAGTAGTCGGGCGACTGTGGATGGATGCGCTCGAGCTTGGCCAGCTCCTTTTCGAACGTCTCACCGACCTCCTTGGGCCACTTTTTCTTCTTGGCCTGCGCGCGCAGCTCGCGGATCTCGATGTCGTTCATGCTGCCGCCCAGCTCCTCCTGAATGGCCTTCATCTGCTGCTGCAGGAAGTACTCCTTCTGCTGCTTGTTGATGTCCTCATGCGTCTTCATTTGAATCGACGTCTTGAGCTCGATCAGCTGATACTCGCGGTTGAGGATGAAGAGCAATCGGTAGGCGCGGTTCTTCACGTCGTCGATGGCCAGCAGCTCCTGCTTCTCGTCCGGCTTGGCCACGATGTGGCAGCAGGCAAAGCCGAGCATGAACATCGTGTTCTGCATGTTGCGGATGGAGAAGACCAGCTCGCGGGGCGGATCGCCAGCCGCTTCGATCATCTTTATCGTGAGATCCTTGATGGTAGAGATGAGGGCTTCATACTCGCGGTCGTCCTTGCTCGCGGGCTGATCGTCGAGCACCGAGATGGCGCCGTTGAGGTAAGGCTCCGTGTCGACGAGGCTGTGTAGGGCCATGCGTTTGCGTCCCTGCAGGATGGCCGTCGTCGATCCGTCGGGCATCTCCAGCACACGCAACACTTCGGCCACGGTGCCGATCGGGTAGAGGTCGTCCAGGCCGGGCTCCTCCACCTCCTCATTTTTTTGGCAGACGACACCGACTAAGATCTTCCGCTGTGAAGCCTCACGGATCAGGCGCATCGACTTCGGTCGGCCCAAGAGGATGGGCATGGCCACGCCGGGGAAGAGCACCATGTTGCGTAGCGGCAAGATGGGGAGCGTCTCGCCCACCTTGTCCATACCTTCCGAGAAATCTTCATCCTTATCGCAATCCATCAGTATGGGCATCACAGCGCCCATTGATTCGTCTATGTCGTGCGTGTCCGACACGTATAACTTCTCTCTTGCTTTCTTACTCATCCTGTTTTTTTTCTTCTTCTTAAAAATGGCTCGCAAAGATAACGCCGTGCCCCGATCACGGCCGGAGCGTCGACCTATTATATATAGGTGTACGTTATCGCAGCGCGCCCGCGGAAACTACAAAGCCCGTGCCATGATTCATGTCAGCGATAGATCTTTACGGGCAACACGGGCAACCATCTCTCTCGATGATCCCATTTTGCCCTTGCATGGCATGCGAGATGCAAAACCCGGGTGGGTTATCCTGTGTAGCCAGCAAACTTGGCCGGCGCCCCTGGCGCCTTTCGGGCCTTGCACGGCATGCGAGTAGCAAAACCCGGCGAGTTTGGGGCCTTGCACGGCGTGCGAGTAGTAAAACCCGGCGAGTTTGGGGCCTTGCACGGCATGCGAGTAGTAAAACCCGGCGAGTTTGGGGCTTTGCACGGCATGCGAGTCCCTGGCGCAACGTTTGGCGTGGGCGTTGTTCATTTGCGACCACGGAACAAGAAGCAATCTGTGATGAATCCAACCTCTCTCCATTCTTACCGCCTCTACCTCGGGCTGCGACTGCGATCCGTGGCGCGGCTGTTCGGTGCGTTGCCTGTGGTGGCCAAGATGCTGTTTGCGGCCATTGCCGTAGCCGTCGGTTACGGATTGCATCGGGCGGAACTGCCTCATGAGACGTCGGTCGCGGGATGGGCGGTAGGCGTATTTGTCGCCGTTGGCACCGGCGTGTGCTGCATAGGACGCACGGAGCTGGCGCTGCTTGACGAGCTGGGCATACGTCCCGCGTTTGTCTTCGTCGGTCGCTGCCTATTGCTGTCCGTGCCCTTCTTCCTGCTCGATGCGTGGGCAGGGCTGTTGGCAGCGACGGTGGGCACGGCGGTCACGACGATGCTGTCGTGCTATCGCCTGCGCCACCTCTCCGCGAACGGAGGGGCGATCCTTCGGCGACTGCGTTTCGGTGGGCCACTTGCTGCGGCCTACGTGTGGATCGCAGGCTATCGGTCGGGGGCGCTGTGGGCCGGCCTGATCGGGGGTGCGCTGCTGCTCCTCGCTCTCGCGAACGGCAATGCAGACATGGCTGGTGTGTCCATAGGCGTGATGGTTTGCGCACCCGCCTTGACGGTCTATTACAGGCGCCCGGATCCGTCGCCCTTCCTGCGCGTTTACCGAAGCGCCGCGTACCTCGTGCGTCGCAAGGCCACGGAGGGTGCGCTCTGCACGCTCATTCCGCTCGGCTGGAGTCTGTCGCTGTCAGTCGCAGCCTTCCCCGATCGCGCGGGGTGGTTGGCCGGCGTAGCGGGCCTGTCGGTCTATGTGGCGATGGTGCTTCTTTACGCCGCCTATGCCTTTTATCCTCATCTGCTCACGTCTATTGTAGTGGCGGGCGTGTTGATCGTGGGGTCGGCCGTGTGGCTGTCGGTTGTGCCTGTCGGCGTGGCCGTCGCCTCGTTGGCGGCCATCCTCGTGGGGCTGCACGGGTTGTCCATCTATAATATGAAACACATCTTATGGCCTACCACTTAAACATCATCCGTCAGGAATACGGCCGACGGACCTTACTCCACGACCTCCGACAAGACTATGCCGCGGGTCGCATCCACGGCTTCTTGGGCGAGAATGGCGCGGGCAAGACAACGCTCTTTCGCTGCATGGCCGGCCGATTGTTCTTCGAGGGCGAGCCGATGTTTTCACCCGAGACGCGTGTCGGGTTCCTGCCTGCCGAGCTGTACATGTATCCGATGATCACTGGGCGGGAGTTTCTGCGATTCTACGTCACGGCCCGCGGCCTGCCCTATGACGCCGCTCGGCTGGAGCGACTCAATGCGGCCTTCGAGCTGCCGCTTGATGAGTATGCCGAAGTCTACTCCACGGGGATGCTGAAGAAGCTCTATCTGATGGGGCTGCTTTTGCAGGACAACGCCGTGCTGCTGCTTGACGAGCCATTCAACGGTCTCGACTTCCGATCCTCGGCCTTTGTCACGGCCCTACTCACGGAGTATCGGCGGCGGGGGCAGACCGTCTTCGTGGCCTCGCACGATCTGGATCACCTGCTGAGTTACGCCGACACGCTCTCCTGGCTTCGCTGCGGCACGATGACGTACTATCCCGATCGCACCGCCTTTGAGGACGTGCGGCAGGCCATCCGCCGTGAGGCCGCAGAGCGAGTGCAAGGCGCCGACCTGCTGTGAATGGTCGCCGATCATTAGAAAGAATGCCGGGTACACGATGGGAATCCTCTCCCTCATGTACCCGGCATTCTTCACTGGCGGTGCCGCCCTACACGTTACGGTAGACTACGGCTTATTCTTCGTCATCCCAATCGAACTCGAGGTCGGCATCAGCGTCGTCGTCGGCCTCTTCGGGCGGGATGTCCCACGCTTCGTCGTCGTCGGCCATGAGGCTCATGTCCATGTCGCGGTGGACGATGGCGTCGGCGTCGTGGAAGGTCTCGCGGTTCAGCTCCTGCCAGAGCAAGTCCTTCAGCTCGGTGATGCCCTGCCCTGTGACGGACGAGATGAAGCGACAGGGCAGATCGTCGGGCAAGTCGGCCGACAGCGCCTCGGTCAGCTCCTCGTCGAGGAGGTCGCTCTTGGTGATGGCCAGTATGCGACTCTTGCCCATCAGCTCCGGGTTGTAGCGCTCCAGCTCGCGCAGCAAGATCTCGTACTCCTTACGGATGTCGTCTGCATCGGCGGGCACCATGAACAGCAGCAAAGCGTTGCGTTCAATGTGGCGGAGGAAGCGCAGCCCGAGTCCGCGGCCGTCGCTGGCGCCCTCGATAATCCCAGGGATGTCGGCCATGACGAACGAGCGATTGTCGCGCCAGCTGACGATGCCCAGGTTAGGCTCCAGTGTGGTGAAGGGATAGTCGGCGATCTTCGGCTTGGCGGCTGAGACGACCGACAGCAACGTCGATTTGCCTGCATTGGGGAAGCCCACCAGCCCGACGTCGGCCAAGAGTTTGAGTTGCAGCACCACCTTACGTTCCTGGGCCGGCTCGCCCGGCTGAGCGTAGCGCGGCGCCTGATTCGTGGCCGTCTTGAAATGGGTGTTGCCAGCGCCGCCGCGTCCGCCTTTGAGTAGCATCACCTGCTGACCGTCCGCGGTGACGTCGCAGAGGTATTCGCCCGTGTCGGCGTCGAAGGCCACCGTGCCGCAGGGCACCTCGATGATGCGATCCTCGCCGTCGCGTCCGGTGCTGCGTTTGGCACCACCGCTACGGCCGGAGGTGGCTATCACGTGACGCTCGAACTTGAGGTGCAGCAGCGTCCAATAGTTCCGGTTGCCGCGCAGATAGACGTGTCCGCCCCGTCCGCCGTCGCCGCCGTCGGGCCCTCCGCGCGGGATGTACTTCTCGCGGCGGAAGTGGGCCGATCCGGCGCCGCCCTTGCCCGAGCGGCAGTAGATCTTTACGTAATCAACGAAATTCGATTCAGCCATTCGCTTGGGGGCGTGTTATCTGTCCTTGGCCCGATCGATGGCCTCAGCGATGCGCTCAAAAATGTCCTCGATTTGTCCGACGCCCTTGATGGCGGCGTGCTTCCCTTCGCCTATATAATAGGTAGCCAGTGGGGCGGTCTGCGTATGATAGACGTCGAGCCGAGCCTTGATCGTTTCCGGATTGTCGTCTGAGCGGCCAGAGATCTTGCCGCGCTCCAGGAGTCGAACGACCAGCTCATCGTCCTCCACCTGCAGGTCGAGCAGGATATGGATGTCTGTGCCGCGTTCGTTGAGCATGGTCTTCAGCGCCTCGGCCTGCTTGATGGTGCGGGGGAAGCCGTCGAAGATGACGCCCTTCGATCCGCGTTTGTCGTCCAAAAAGTCTGCGATGAGACGGACGATCAGGTCGTCGGGCACGAGTTGGCCACGGTCGATGTATTCCTTAGCTGTTTTGCCCAGCTCGTTACCCTGACGGATGGCCTGGCGTAGCATGTCGCCAGTGGAGATGTAGTCGAACCCGTAACGCTCGACGATCATTTTGCTTTGTGTCCCTTTGCCTGAGCCGGGGGCACCGAATATTACGATATTGAACATAATGCGGTAGTGTATATGAGGTTAGTTTTCTACGATTTTATAGATGTCTCTGGCCGTGCGTCCGCGCCCGTCGTAATCGAGCCCGAAGCCGACGATGAAGTCGTTGTCGATCTCCATGCCCACGTAATCCGGGCGGAGGTCACACTGTAGCGATCCGGGTTTGAGCAGCATGGTGGCCAGGCGTACATCGCGGGCACCCTCTTCTCGCAGTCGGTTGGTGACGTATTGCATGGTCAGGCCCGTGTCGATAATGTCCTCCAGGAGGACGATCGGGCGGTCAGAGGCGTGGCTCCGTATGGGCAGCAGCTCGCGGACGATGCCGTCGGACTTGGTGCCGTGATAGGAGGAATAGGCGGCAAACGTCAGCTCCGACTCGGGCGAGAGCCGGCTCACCAATTCAGATACAAACATGAAAGCGCCGTTGAGGATGCCCACATAAAGCGGGTCTCGCCCCTCCATATCGCGGCGAATTTCTCCGGCCATGCGATCGATGGCCGCCACAATTTCCCGTTCCGGGATATAAAGCTCGAAGGCTTTGTCTTTTAGCCGTAACTGTTTATTCATCACATTATCGGGTGTTAGGCGGGCAAAGATAGACGATAATTCGAGGGGGCTTTTTGGATAGATGAGGCCTCTGCCGAGGCCGAGGAAGTCTATCCTGGTACCCGGCCAAACTTCCCAGCCCCAGCAGGGGCCCTGTTTAGCTTCGCGCAGACTGCGTGGCGCCAAAGGGGCCCTATTTGGGCTTCCCAAACTGTTGCGCTTTGAGGATGGTATCGTGGTGCGCGAAAGGCACCCTCGGCGGAGCGGAGAGGGATTGCTGCGAGGCAGAGACCCGATAAAAATTTCGGCCGGCTGCTTACTTTTGCGTCCAACAAAGGTTTTTGAGTAAATCATGAACGATATAAAGAACAGAGTCGCGTTGCTGCGGGATGAGCTGGATAGGCATAACCATGCTTATTACGTGCTTGCCGCGCCGACGATCTCTGATCGTGCTTACGACGAGATGATGCACGAGCTGCAACAGCTCGAGGCTGCGCACCCGGAGCTGGCCGACCCCAATTCGCCTACGCAGCGCGTCGGCAGCGACCTCACGGAGGGCTTCACGCAGGTGGCACACCAATACCCTATGCTTTCGCTGGGCAACACGTATTCCGAAGAGGAAGTGCGGGAGTTTTACGACCGCGTCGCCCGCACGCTCGGCGAGCCATTCGAGGTGGTGGCCGAGCTGAAGTATGACGGCACATCGATCTCGTTGATTTACGAACACGGGCAGCTGACTGAGGCCGTGACACGCGGCGATGGCGTACGCGGCGACGATGTGACGGCCAACGTGCGCACCATCCGCTCCATCCCCCTCCGACTGCGTGGCGAGGGGTGGCCCGAAAGGCTCGAAATGCGCGGCGAGGTGCTCCTGCCCT
The DNA here is from genome assembly GCA_938036405.1 of uncultured Tannerella sp. Taxonomy (GTDB): domain Bacteria; phylum Bacteroidota; class Bacteroidia; order Bacteroidales; family Tannerellaceae; genus Tannerella. The sequence goes on along the minus strand of CALHPT010000117.1, from coordinate 2,717 downwards.
GGGCCGAGTTTGAACGCATCAATCGGGAACGCGAGGCGCAAGAGGAAGCCCTTTTTGCCAATCCGCGCAATGCGGCTGCGGGCACACTGAAGCTCCAGAACCCACGCGTGGTGGCTTCGCGGCGCCTCGACGCTTACCTATATTATATGTTAGGCGACGGCCTGCCCGCCGACAATCATTACGACAATTTGCAAGCCGCACGCCGGTGGGGATTCAAAACGTCCGACGCCATGCGTGTCTGCCACACGCCGGAGGAAATCATGGCTTACATCGCGCATTGGGACACCGAGCGCCACCGCCTGCCCGTGGCTACGGACGGCATCGTGCTCAAGGTAAACGCCCTTCGGCAGCAGCGTGCGCTGGGGGCTACGGCGAAGAGTCCGCGGTGGGCCATTGCGTATAAGTTTCAGGCCGAGCGGGCCGAGACACGCCTCGTTTCGGTCGACTATCAGGTGGGCCGTACGGGCGTGGTGACGCCGGTGGCTAACCTCGAGCCGGTGCTGCTGGCCGGGACCACCGTTCGTCGTGCCTCGCTGCATAACGCCGGCATCATGGAGGGGCTTGACCTCCATCTCGGCTGCCGCGTGTATGTCGAGAAGGGCGGCGAGATCATTCCGAAGATCGTCGGGGTGGATCGGTCGGAGCCGATGGATGGCGCACCGGTCGCGTTCATCAGCGAATGCCCCGAGTGTGGTACGCCGTTAGTGCGCGTGGAGGGTGAGGCGGCGCATTACTGCCCGAACGAGTGGGGCTGCCCGCCGCAGGTGAAGGGTCGGATCGTGCACTTTGTCAGCCGTCGGGCCATGAACATCAACATCGGCCCCGAGACGGTCGAAGCACTTTATGACGCCGGCCTCGTACACGATGCCTCGGACCTGTATGACGTGACTCCGGCCGACCTGATGCGCCTCGAGCGCTTTGCCGAGAAGAGCGCGAAGAACTATCGCGACAGTCTGGAGGTCTCGAAGCAAGTGCCTTACGCGCGGGTGCTCTTCGGACTCGGGATACGTGGCGTGGGGGAGAACATCGCGACCAAGTTGGCCTACGCGCACCCCTCGATCGACGCGTTGGCGCAGGCCACGGTTGAGGCGCTGGTGGAGACGGACGAGATCGGCGAAAAGATCGCCCGCAGTGTGGTGGACTTCTTTGCCGAGGCGCGTAATCAGACGATGGTCAGTCGGCTCAAGGCGCACGGCCTGCAAATGGCGCTGGACGAATCGGCCGAGGCCGGCAGTCGGTCGGAAGAGCTGAGGGGGCTTACGTTCGTGATCAGTGGCACCTTCGCCCGTCATTCGCGCGACGAGTACAAGACGATGATCGAGCGTCACGGCGGACGGAATGCATCGTCCATCTCCGGCAAGACGGACTATCTGCTGGCTGGCGAAAATATGGGCCCTGCCAAACTGGCTAAGGCCGAAAAACTGGGGGTGAAACTCCTCAATGAAGACGAATTCTTAAAACTGATAGGGGTATGATTCTTACAACACACTTTTTGAACAAGAAAATAAGGTCGCTGGCCAAGAACGCCACGACACGCGAGCACTGCTATCGCTCGATGGACGATATCCGCTACGTCCTCATCATGTGTGAGGCCCGCGACTGGAAAGCCGTCGAGCCGTGCATTGATACATTGAAGAAAAAGGGCAAGACGGTGCACGTCTGCGTCTACACCCGCAAGGACGAGGACACCCCGATCTGGGATTACGCCTTCCTGCCCGTCGAGGAGGGGAAGGACGTGGACATGTGGGGCTTTCCGGACAAGAACATGCGTACGCAGCTCAACAACCTCACGGTCGACTTGCTGCTCGACCTGACGAGCGAGGAGGTGCCCGTCATGCGTTACCTGATGCTTCAACACCCCTCGTCGTTCAAGGTCGGGGCTAAGCGCGAGGAGGGGCTGGATCTCTTCGACCTCTCCATCGTTATGAAAGACGATGTGCACGACATCCCCTTCCTCTTCCGCCACATTATGACCTACCTCGAGGCCATTCGATCGGCAAAATCGGCCGGATGAACTAAGGACTGAAAGACCGTAGAAGGCATGGCTCTGATTGATTTGAAAGGTATGGGGATCGCACTGGTGACGCCATTCAAGGCGGACGGAAGTGTGGATTATGAGGCGCTCGTGAAGCTGGTGGAATATCAGGTGCAGAACGGCACGGACTATCTCGTCGTGCTCGGCACCACGGCCGAGACGCCCACCCTGACTGAGACGGAAAAGGCGGAGATCAAGCGGCTAGTCGTGACGCAAGTGCGCCGACGCGTGCCCGTCGTCCTTGGCGTGGGTGGTAACTGCACACGCGCCGTTGTCGATACGCTCCGACAGGCCGACTTACAGGACGTGGACGCCATCCTTTCCGTCGTCCCCTACTACAACAAACCCTCGCAGGAGGGCATCTTCCGCCACTACGAAGCCATCGCCGAAGCCACTACGCGCCCTGTGATCCTCTATAACGTCCCCGGACGTACGGGCACGAACATGACCGCCGAGACGACTCTGCGACTGGCCCGCACCTTTCGCAACATCGTCGCCGTCAAGGAAGCCTCGGGGAACATCAAACAGATGAACGACATCATCAAGAACAAACCGGCCGACTTTCAAGTCATCTCCGGCGACGACGGCATCACCTATCCCCTTATCGCGCTGGGTGCCGTGGGCGTCATCTCCGTCGTGGGCAACGCCTATCCCCGCCTCTTCTCCCACCTGACGCACCTGG
>CALHPT010000116.1 GCA_938036405.1 uncultured Tannerella sp. | reverse complement strand
ATACTGAGATACAGCTGTCAGGTTCGAAGTCGTTTGACCAGTCAATTTACTCATGGCTGCTATAATCTCTTGGTCACCAACCGCATAGCCAACCCGCCAACCAGTCATGGCATAGGCTTTAGAAACTCCATTAATCACAATCGTTTGTTTGCGGATAGCTTCGGATAAGCTTGAGATTGGAACGAACTCATTCCCGTTATAAACCAGGCGACCATAGATATCATCTGCAAGGATAAGAATATCATGCTCTACAGCCCAATTTCCAATCGCTAAGAGTTCTTCTTTGCTATAAATCATTCCAGTCGGATTAGATGGTGAGTTCAAAACCAAGACCTTAGTCTTTTCTGTTCTAGCCTCTTCTAATTGCTCCACTGTGACTTTAAAGTTATTGGCTTGAGTTCCTTTCACATAAACAGGAACACCTTCTGCCATCAGAACTTGGTCCCCGTAACTAACCCAGTAGGGGGTCGGAATGAGCACTTCATCGCCAGGATCGACCACAGCCATAAAGAAGGTATAAAGCGAGAACTTAGCACCTGTCGCAAAAGTGACTTGGTTTGGTGATACAGAGTATCCATAGTAGCGTTCAAAATAGGTATTGACGGCAGCCTTTAATGCAGGCAAACCAGAAGCAACCGTATAAAAGGAAGCTTGCCCATCCCGAATAGCTTCTACTGCAGCATCTTGAATGTTCTCAGGAGTGTGAAAGTCAGGCTGGCCCAAGGTTAGAAAGAGAATATCTCTTCCTTCTGCCTTTAGTTTCTTTGCTTTGGCATCACTTGCCAGGGTGACACTTTCTTCCATCTTTAATACACGATCAGAAATTTTCATACCTTACCTACTTTCTATCTGGGACCCCTATCGGACCTATCCTACTTAGACTTAGATTCTACCAGAAACTGGCTACAATACCTATATTATACACCATACATCTGACTTGGAGCAAGATTTTACTAAGGATGCAAAGGAACTTTACTACTTCTTACTATTCGACGCGAAAATAATTTGAGATTAAAGTTAACAGACCGATTTCTTCTGTTCATAATTCCCTTACCTTGTCACCCACCTGTAATCTATTTGATATTAAGGCTTAATAGCGTCTAATACTATTTATTGCTAAAATGATAGTATGAAGAATTTAGAGAAACTATTTGAAGAAGCCCAAACAGAATTAAAAACCATGATTGTCTTTCACAAGGCGGAACGGACTTTTCGTGCAACAGAGTCCCATGTCTTTAAGGATCATCAGTTGACCCCTACTCAGTTTTCCGTTTTGGAAACCTTGTACAGTAAGGGGGATCTCCGTATCCAAAACCTGATTGACAGTATTTTAGCGACCTCTGGAAATATGACTGTCGTGATTCGAAATATGGTGCGTGATGGATGGATCAAGCGCGAAACCGATCCAGACGACCGTCGTGCCTGTATTGTTTCTTTGACAGAAAAGGGCCGTAAAAAAATTATCGAAGTTCTTCCTGATCATATCCGAAATGTTCAAAAAGTCATGAGTGTCTTTAGCGAAGAAGAGCACAAACAACTACAAACTCTTCTGAAGAAGTTAAAGGGCTCCCACTAAATTCTATCCATTCCTTCAGCTGTGTTCATCGCCAACTTCCTTTAGTAGCGAGCTAGGAACACAGCTTTTTGATTCTCAAAAAAAGACTTTTCATTATGCTGGAAGCAGGTATCATACAACAATTGCGAGGTATTTTTTCTACGCTCGCTCATCATATTACGTTTCGCGCGACGTTGGCTGCAGGCCGACCGGAGAATGCAGATTTGCGCGCTTTCTTGGAAGACGTAGCTGCCGTTTCTGATCACATCGACTGCACCTTTGAAGAGGCGCAGACGCAGCAAAGTCTTTTTTCGATTTTGCTCGACGGCCAAGAGACGGGCATCCGCTTTCGCGGCATCCCCAACGGACACGAATTTACGTCGCTCCTCCTTGCCGTGCTCAATGCCGACGGACAGGGCAAGAATCTCCCCGATGAGAGCACCGCGCGCCGCATCAAGGCTTTGCAAGGCCCCGTTCGCTTGACGACTTACGTATCTCTCACGTGCACCAACTGCCCCGACGTTGTGCAGGCCCTCAACGTGATGGCTTTGCTCAATCCGGCCATCGAGCACGAAATGGTCGACGGCGCCCTGTATCAAGAAGAGGTCGACAAGCTCGCCATTCAAGGCGTGCCGGCCGTATATTTGGACGGCAAACTCCTCCACAGCGGGCGCGGCAATCTGGGCGAACTACTCGAAAAACTGAGTGAGACGGTTGGCGAGGCGGAAGATGCCGACGCGCAACCCATCGAGCATCATTATGATCTCCTCGTCTTAGGCGGAGGTCCGGCCGGCGCTTCAGCCGCCATCTATTCGGCTCGAAAGGGCCTGAAAGTGGCTGTCGTAGCGCAACGCATCGGCGGACAAGTAAAGGAGACGACGGCTATCGAGAACCTCATTTCCGTGACACGCACCACCGGCGAAACGCTGGCATCCGATTTGCGCAAACATATGGACGCTTACGGCATCGACATCTTCGAAAACAGAACTTATCAAAGCCTTTCGCTGGAAGGCAAGGAGAAGAGTGTCGAAGTAGGAGGACAAGAAAAATTCTTCGCTCCGGCCGTTATTATCGCAACGGGCGCCAATTGGCGAAGACTCAACGTCGACGACGAGGCCAAATACATCGGCCACGGGGTGCATTTCTGCCCGCATTGCGATGGCCCGTTCTATAAAGGAAAAGACGTGGCCGTAGTGGGTGGCGGCAACTCCGGCATCGAGGCGGCCATCGACTTGGCCGGCATCTGCCGACACGTCACGGTGCTCGAGTTTCTCGACACGCTGAAGGCCGACACCGTATTGCAGGAAAAGCTCAAACAGCTGCCCAACGTCAATGTCTATCTATCTACCGAGACGAAGCAGGTCATCGGCGACGGCGACAAGGTCACGGCGATCCGCATCGCAGACCGCACCAACGGCGAGGAGAAAACCATCGATCTGGACGGCATTTTCGTACAAATAGGTCTGATGCCCAACAGCGGCCCCTTTGCCGACAGCCTGGAAACAACGCCGCGCCGCGAGATAAAGATCGACGAATACTGCCGCACCTCCCTCCCCGGCGTCTATGCAGCCGGCGACGTTTCGAGCGTACCCTACAAGCAAATCGTCATCGCAATGGGCGAAGGCGCGAAAGCTGCCCTCTCGGCCTTTGAAGACAGAATGAGAACGTAGAGATACATATTATCGGTTTGACACATTTCATTATCTATTCTCTATTTGTGAAAGTCCCGTCCTCTCTTGTTGAGGGCGGGACTTTTCTCTTCGTCTCCCGCAAGCGGCCGATCGGTCTCCGCGGCCTCATCCGTGTGCATGGCGTCGCCTCCCTTCCGCAGCGTTTGTCTTCCGCCCTTTCTGCTACTTATTTAGGTTAAGATACGCCTGCAAAACGTCTTGCATGTGCTCTGCCCAAAGCCTATGCATGCAAGGCCGACATCCGACGCCGCACCTTTGCGCTCACGATAAAAAAGGTTTGCGCTCGTGAGAAAAAAGATTTCATCTCACGATAAAAAAGGTTTCACCTCACGAGCGAAAACTTCCGCACCCAATGCTGCGGCCGCTAAAAGTCGATGCTCGATGCACTTATGGCCAACGATTCGTCATTCGTAGCCCATCATCGCCCTCAACCCCAAGCCACCTCGCCGACCAAGTGTGCGAGCGAAGCATCGGCAAAAGGGCCGAAAAAAAGCGGGCCGCCCACCAAGGGGTCAGCCCGCTCCTACTTTATCAATTTGAGGTTTATTTCAAAACACCCAATTCCTTGCCCACCTTGATGAAGGCTGCGATGCACTTGTCGAGTTGCTCACGCGTATGGCCGGCACTCAATTGCACGCGGATGCGAGCCTCGCCCTTCGGAACGACAGGATAGTAGAAGCCCGTCACGTATATACCCTCCTCTTGGAGTCTGGCAGCATACTTCTGCGAAAGCGGAGCATCGTAGAGCATCACGGCGCAGATGGCGCTCTGCGTCGGCTTGATGTCGAAGCCGGCAGCCATCATCTTGTCGCGGAAGTATTCTACGTTTTCTACCAAGCGGTCGTGGATTTCGTTGCTCTCGCCCAACATCTTGAACGTCTCGATGGCAGCGCCGACGATTGCGGGCGCAACGCTGTTGGAGAAGAGATACGGACGACTGCGTTGGCGCAAGATGTCGATAATCTCCTTGCGACCCGTCGTGAAACCGCCCATTGCGCCGCCGAAAGCCTTACCAAGCGTGCCGGTGTAGATGTCTACGCGGCCGTAAGTCTTGAAAAATTCGCTGACGCCGTGACCCGTTGC
>CALHPT010000115.1 GCA_938036405.1 uncultured Tannerella sp. | reverse complement strand
ATGGACTCTAAAAAAGAGTCTTTTTCTCACTCCATATATTGTATAAGCCATAAAAAAGAATCTATTTTATAGGTCAGACCTTGCATAGACTAAGAAAAAGAGTCTGTTTTCAAATCCATACTTTGTATAGATTCCCAAAGAGGGTCTACTTAACCTACCATACACCGTATACTATTCGATACACGATAAATCACTTTATTTGCAAGTGCAGACGATCGGGAAACGCGGCGCGTGAGGCCGTCCGATCGAGGTGCATATTCCTACTTCAAACAAAAATCAGATGAAGCATACGATTCGGATTCAGAAAATCGGCTTGGATAAGCTTGACAACGCGCTGCATGCACGGTTCCACGGCGAGGCTTGCGACCTGGTGCGTGAGGTGGATGCTCAAACGACCGATGTGCCGACCGAGCTGGCCGATGAATGGCACGCCCTTGCCGAGGACGAGGTGGATTTGGCCACGGAACCCCGCGCCACGGTCTACACCGGAGAAATGCACGAGAAGGATGCCGAACGTACGCGCGCCGCGACGTTCATCTTCGGGATTGTGCGCACCATGCGGCTCTCGCCAGACCCGGCGCAGGCCGAATCTGCCCGCCTGCTGCGCATCGTGACGCGTGAATATGTGCGGCTACAAAACCTCTCCGTCGAGCGGCGCTCGGCCGACCTGCTCTCGCTCATCTACGACCTGAGGAAGCCCGAACTCGCTCCGCACCTGGAGCGCCTCGGGCTCACGGCGGCGGTGGAGGCGCTGGAAAGGCTCGACGGGGAGTACTTAACGCTGAGTCGACAGCGTCGAGACGAGCGCGTGGAGCGCAAGAAGCAACCGACGATGCTCGAAGTGCGGCGACAGTCGGACGAGATCTACCAGCGCGTCGTGATGGTGCTCCAGATGGCCTACCTCACGGCCCCGTCCGACGCCGTGCGCACGGAGATCCAGACGCTGGCCGACCGCCTGAGCGCCCTCACAGCCCGCATCAACACCGCCTACAAGCAGAGCCTCTCGCAGCGCCGCGCCAAGGCCGCGCAAAAGGCCGCGGAGACGAAGGTTGAGGACGATTAATCGCCCTACCATCGGGGGAAAAGAGAGCTCCGGTCGCTCGTTTTTTTCCCTTTTCCCTTCTTTTGCAAGCCGTTTAACAACGGTACAAACATCATTTAATCACTAATTAATTATGAACAGAAAGAGACACCTGAACAGGGCGTGCACCTTCCGCTTCCGGCGGTTTGCACGCAAGGCATACAGCGCTTTCAGTAGTATGCACCGAGTAGTTAACATCGGCGTGGTGGCCGGCTGCATGCTGACCTTCGCCCACGCCACGCAGACGGCAGCACAGCCCGCGGCGGCACCCGACGCCTTGCCCACGGACAGCCTCCGCGAAGAGACGCTCGAGGAAGTGACCGTCACGGCTTCGCACCTCGAGACACCGCTCAGCCAGACGTCCAAGATCGTCACCGTCATCACCCGCGCACAGATCGAGCAGGCGCCCGTCCGAAGCATCCAAGACTTGCTGGTCTACGCCGCTAACGTGGACGTCATCCAACGCGGCGGCCACGGCGTACAGTCCGACATCTCCATCCGCGGCGGTTCAGCCGACCAGACAGCCGTCCTCCTCAACGGCGTCAACTTCTCCAACCCCCACACGGGCCACTACAGCTTCGATCTCCCCATTAACCTTTCCGACATCGAGCGCATCGAGATCGTACACGGCCCATCGGCGCTCATCTACGGTTCGTCGGCCTTCTCCGGCGGCATCAACATCATCACCAAACAGAAAGTCGAAACACCCCTCTACCTCGCAGCCGAAGCCGGTATGCACGCCCTGCGTGGCGGCGAAGTGCGCGGCGCACTCGAGGCGGGACCCACCACAAGCAGCCTCTCCGTCGGCCATCGCGCCTCAGACGGATACATCGCCGGCAGCGACTACGCCATCTGGAACGCCTTCTGGCAGACACGCGTGCGCTTCAGCGGCGACAACCGCCTCGACATCCAGGCGGGCTATGAAAGCAAGAACTACGGCGCCAACACCTTCTACACCGCCCTCTACCCCAACCAATACGAGCGCACGAGCTCCTGGGCCGGATCCGTCAAAGGAGCCTTCGGCGGCGCGCTGAAGGTGGTGCCGATCCTCTACTGGAATCGTCATTATGATCAGTTCGACCTCATCAAGGACACCGACAAGGGCCGCAACTTCCACCGCGGCGACACGTACGGGGCGAACCTCATCTTCCAATATACCTGGCGCGGCGGCGTGACCAGCCTCGGCGGCGAACTGCGGCGCGAAGAGATCATCAGCAGCAAGCTCGGCACACCGATGGCCACCCCGAACGGCCACTACACACGTAGCGACGCACGCACCATCGTCAGCGCTACGGCCGAGCACACCTGGACGTGGCAGCGCTGGGCCGCCTCGGCCGGCGTCATGATGCAGCGCAACACCCTCCTCGACGGCGTGCGCTTCTACCCCTCGGCCGGCTTGGCCTATCGCCCGACGGACGACCTGAAGCTGAACGCTACCTGGAGCCGCTCGACCCGCATGCCGACCTTCACCGACCTCTACTACACCACCGAGACGCACACGGCTAACGTGGGCCTGAAGCCCGAACGCTCTGAGTCGGTCGACCTCGGTGTAACCTTCACGCGCCCCGCGGTGACGCTCCGCCTCGTGGGCTACCTGATGTGGGGACGGGACGTGATCGACTGGGTGCGCGACTCGGGCACAGCCAAGTGGGCGTCGTGGAACTTCACGGAGATAGACAAGCAGGGCGTCGAGGTGGGCGCCACCTTCCGCCCGGGCGCCATCTGGCCGTCGATGCGCGGCACGGTGCTCAACGTGGACTATGCGCGCATGAACCAGACGGCCGACAGCCACGGACTGGAATCGCGCTACTCGCTGAACTACCTCCGCGACAAGGTGACCGTCGGACTGCAGCACCCGATCTTTCGCGGGCTGACGGCCTCGTGGCACTTCCGCGCGCAGAAGCGCATGGGCAGCTACCGCCGGTACGTGGATAAGAAGGACATGGGCCTGGAGCCTTACCCGGCCTTCTCGACCCTCGACCTGAAGCTGAACTATGCCGTCCGCAAGTTTGACTTCCACCTCGACCTGAACAACATGTTCAACGTCACCTATTACGACATCGGCAACGTGCCCCAGGCCGGTTTCTGGCTCATGGGCGGCGTCGCATTCAAGCTGTAATTCCCATTCAATTCATGATGAGGGGCGACGCAAGAGTGTGTCGCCCCTCTTTTTTACCCCAGCCTCACGCCACAACCTCTACATGCGTCTCATCATACTCCGCGATAACCCAAAGGGCAGACACAAGTCTTGCCCCTACAAATACATCAACCAATGAACCTGAAACAAATCATTGCCGCAGGGATCCTCCTGACATCGCTTGCGGCCTGCGTCGAGAAACGCAGCAACAAATCCGGGATCGCACCGGGGTGGGTAGCCTTCGACTATACCGCCGAACTGATCGAACGCAGTGGCACCGCGATGGAATATCTCCGCCGCTTCAACTGCTACCTGGAGCAAACCACACAAGCCGGGCGCGACTCGGTCGATCGGCTTTACTTCAGCCGCGTGAAGATCCTGCGCGGCGAACAGCCCAAAACGTGGACCCTCAACCTCCGGGAACACTACGGCAACGAACGCACCATCACCGTCTACGCTGAGCACGCGCTCGGCCACACTGTCGGGGGCACATGGACCGTCGTCAGTGAAGGCCTCGGCACGAAGTACGGCCGACCAACGGACCGCTCGGTGGACACTTTCCACGTCAGCGCCCGCGGAGACGGCGCATGGGTGGTGAAGCACAGCGGGCACGATCGGGAGTTCACCGACGCCTCAACGTGGACCGTACGCTTCGACCACTCTGGCGCCATCCAGCTCGAAGGAACCGGCACCCGCACGAGCATCGCCAAACCGGCGTTGCACCTGGCCTACACCATC
>CALHPT010000114.1 GCA_938036405.1 uncultured Tannerella sp. | reverse complement strand
CCTCATCTCCTTGGGCGGCGATATGTACAGCCTGACACCTTGGCTCGGCAGCTACGCCTTCCTTGCCCTCGAGCGGTTCCTCCGCCTGCGCTGCGCTGCGCGTCTCGGCCTGACGAAGGAGTTCGACTCTGTCCGTCCGTACTATATGCGGTTCACGCTGCAAGTCCCCGCGGCGGACTTCTACCGTATCCTGCGCGAAGAGATCGCCCGTCCGCTCGACCCGATGGATCTCCTTTATCCCAACGAAACGCCCGTCTTTGATAAATACGACGACACGCTTCCGCCCGAACTCACCCGTAAGGGCTTCGCTCATGGTGTGCTCGACATTGAGGCCATGAAGCAGTGGATCATGGCGCTACCCGATTAATGGCCAATGATCTCTTTAGTCACCTCCCCCTATCCGTGGGGTGAGATACAAAGCGGGCGGACACCGAAGTGTCCGCCCGCTTTCATTTTGGAGCCTTAGAGTCGTGTGAGGCGTAAGCGCTATGCCTCTTATGCGTACTCGCTCACTCCAACGCCTGCTCTAAGACGGCCTTCACCTCGTCGGGGAAGATGCCACCTTCGTGCACCTTACGGCCGTCGATGTAGAACGTCGGCACGTAGTAGTAATCGTACTTGTCGGCCACCTCAGGCTGCTTCGACTCCTCGATCATTTCGATCTCGATGTCCTTATACCGATCCTGCTTCTTCAGCTCATCGATTGCCGCCATTGCCTTCTTGCAGAAGGGGCAATTCTCCAGATAAAACAATGTGATATGCTTCATTTCTCTCTATGATTTAAATGATGATTGAATGATGTTTGAATAACTGCGGCCGGGCGTTTGTACCCGGCCTGATTTCCCGGCCCCGGTAGGGCCTTGATTTTCTTTTGGCCGACTTTACGTTCATCAAGGAAAGAAAAGTCGGAGAGGGGAGACTTCTACCTCCGTCCCCCGATCGTCAGTCGCCCCACGAGTCGGTCGTAGCGACCCATCGCTGGGCGATAGAAGACGGAGATGGTGTACTCGTTTTCCGTCTCAAAGAGGCTCTCGTCGCCCGCCGGCATCCGCCCGCGCCGCTCGCCGTTTGGCACGAACACGTAGCCGTAATTGTAATACCCCTGCTTGAGCATCAGCGCCGCCTCGTAGCAGCCCGAGGCCTCGTTGTAGGTCATTCGGCTACGGTCATCGAAGCTATTCTGCACCGCGTCGCCCACGACATACATCTCCCCGCCGACGAGCCGATCTGAGACGTACGAAAAGTGTACCAAGCCATAATCAGCCTCTCGCGCCGGCTCTCCGCAGCCGTTGCACGCCGTGAAGTAGCGCCCGTTCTGATCCTCGTCGTAGACGTACGCCCGCCGCGGCCCGTCCGGCCGTAGATCTACGTGGTAATATGGGTTGTGGAAGCCGATTCGCTCCACGCCCATCCCCGCGTGGCGGTAGGTCAGGCATTCGAACCGTCGATATTCGTTGCCCGCCTCGAAGATCAGTCGCCGGTCGTGTTCGTAGCCCAGCCGCGTGCCTCCGATCGAGGTGGGTTGGAGGTCGCCCACCCGTGTGTCCGGCCGCCGGTTTTGCTCCACAAACACCTTCAGCTCCCGCTGCGGAAAGTTTACCGTCAGCGCCTTCGTGTCGACTGCGAAGTTCACCTGCTGCACGCCTCGGTTCAGCGCCACGTCCGTGTTCGCCGTCGCCTCTCCGCTGATCGCCACCAGCCCTTCGCCCACGTTGAAACGCGCCGTCAGCAACACCTCATTGCGCCGCCCCTCGGGGTAGATCTCCACCGCATACACCCCCGACACCTTCAGCCGCACCTGCTCGTTGGGCAGCCTCAGGCGGTAATTCATGTACGGCACTGTGGTGTTGAACGAAGGCGCCGCGTCGTCCACCTCCATCCCGTCGAAGCCGTCCATATACTCCATCGGGACCAGCGCTGACCGTCGCCCGTCCGCGTCGCAATGCACCACCGAATAGGCCAGCCGCTCGCCCGGCTCCGGGTTCAGCATGTCAAACGTCACCTCGATCTGCCGCTCTCCACCCAGCTCCACATAGGGTTCCGACAGCCGTTCCCCAGCCACTCGCACCTCGAGCGCCCCCACACGGTTCGACCGCACGGCCGTCTCATATACCTGTCCTTTTGCCGCCATCGCACACACGATCATCGCAGCCGTAATCCATCTTTTCATCTGTCATCGTTTGGAATCGGCGTCAAAGATAACCTCCGTCGCAGACGGCTTCTGCCTCTTCGATACGTGAGTTCGACGAAAGCATGAGGCGTCTCGCCCCTGGAGAAGGTTCTTGCAGCATTTCTGCAAACCCCAAAAAGTTCATCGCGGCCCTTGCGGAACTTCCGCAAGCATCAAAAAGTAGAAAGTGGTGTTTGCGGAACTTCCGCAAGCATCAAAAAGTAGAAAGTGGCGTTTGCGGAACTTCCGCAAGCATCAAAATGGAGAAAATGGCCCTTGCGGAACTTCCGCAAGCATGAAAAAGAGGAAAGTGGTGTTTGCGGAACTTCCGCAAGCATCAAAAAGGATAAAGTGGTGTTTGCGGAAGTTCCGCAAACACCAAAAAGTTTTTCGTGACACTTGCGGAGTTCCCGCAAACGCTTACCCTTTTTTTGAGAGCATGGCGAGGAATGGTACAACGAAAACGGCCGGGTACCGGAGGCTTGCGCCCCACAGGTACCCGGCCGAATTTGTTGGCGGACCCTACTTATTCCGTCGGTATGTCGCGGTTGACATTCTTCGAGCCGACGAGGGCGTAGAAGAGCAGGTAGCAGAGGCCGGCGATGATCACCCAGTAGCTGCTGATGAAGCCCACCTTATCGGCCACCAGGTTTTGGATGAACGAGATGACGCCGCCACCGCAGACAAGCGCCATGAAGATGCCTGACGCCAAGGGGGTGTATTTGCCCAGCCCCTCGGCGGCTAAGTTGTAGATGGCGCCCCACATGACGGACGTGCAGAGGCCGCAGAGGAACATGAAGACCATGCCCAGCGGCACCTCAGCGCCGATGACGGGGATCGAGAAGCGCACATCCTCGGGGATGAAGATGAGGCAGAGCAGGAAGACGGTGGCAAGCAGGCTGACGGTCGTCAGCATCGTCTTGCTCGAGACGCGGCCACCCACGGCGCCGCCCACGAGGCGTCCGCACATCATCAGGAACCAGTAGAAGCCGACGAGTGTCCCAGCCACCATCGGGCCTACCCACTCGAGGTTCGACATGTAGAGGTTGGCCGTGTTCGGTATGCCCACCTCGATGCCGACGTAGAAGAAGATGGCTATGGCACCCAGCACAAAGTGGCGGAACGACATCGGGCCGTGCGGGTCTTTCTTCGTGTCGCCAGAGAGGCGTGCGGCGCGCTCGTCGGCCGTCTCCATGTGCGGCTCGGGGATGCGTGCCAGCAAGATGATGAGGAAGGCCAGGGCGAAGATGGCCATCGCAATGATCATGGCCGGAGCCGCGTCGTTCACCTTAGCCGTCTGCACCGAGCCGCCGATGAGGTAGCCCAGAAGGATGGGGGCGATCGTTCCGCCGATGGAGTTGCAAGAGCCGCCGAACTGGATGAGCTGATTGCCGCGGTTGCCGCCGCCGCCCAGGGTGTTCAGCATGGGGTTGACGGTGGTGTTGAGCAGACACATCGAGATGCCGGCCACGAAGGCGCCGAGCACATAGATGCCGAACGCGATGGAGGGATCCACATAGCCCGATGCGAACTGGATGCCCACGCCCACAAAGCCCACAATGGTGGCCAGTAGGGAGGTGAACTTATATCCGCGGCGTTTGAGGATCAGGCCCACGGGGATGCCAAAGCAGGCGTAGGCGATGAAGTTGGCCAGTGTGCCCAGCTGCGAGAGGGCGTTGCTGGCGCCGAACTGCGTCTTGACGATGACGCCCATCGATCCGGCGAAGTTGGTGACGAACGCAATCATGAAAAAGAGCAGGAACATGACGGCGATGACTAAGACATTGCTTTTCTCTTGTTTTACGGTGTCCATTTTGTTTGGGTTTTTGAGTGGTGTATGGGTTGATAATTAATGATTGCTACACGTTTGACCGAGGCGGGCGTAAAGGTACACCCAAAGTTTGGCCCCGGGCGGAAACTTATCATGTATCCGTGCGGGGCCGTAAGCGTTACGCTGCCACATGGGTATGTGCATCATTCCCTCCGTTTTTCAGCGCTTTCACCGACGCGATCCACAGCCCGACGAACGTCAGGGCGCCGTTGATCATCAGCATCTCGTAGCCGAAGCGATAGCCGGTGTAATGCAGCGTGAGGCGTTCGAGGGCGTAGCAGATGAGCGGCGAGGCGAGGCAGATATACGGCACAGCGCTGTCCGCAGGCCGCAGGCGCGTGAAGAGGCCGAAGGCAAAGAGGCCCAGCAACGGGCCGTAGGTATAGGAGGCGATCACATAAATGGCGTCGATCACACTGCGATCGTTCACGGCTTTGAACACCATGATGATCGCCGCAAAGAGCGCCGAGATAAGGATGTGCACCCGCATGCGTATGCGACGAGCACGCGCCGCTTGGTCGCGTTCTATGCCGAGGATGTCGACACAGAAAGACGTCGTGAGCGCCGTCAGTGCCGAGTCGGCACTGCTGAAGGCGGCCGCGATGATCCCGATGGTGAAGAAGATGACGATCGTCTGCCCCAATACGCCCGAGGTGCAGAACATCGGTAGGATGTCGTCGCCCGCGTCGGGCAGGGCGATACCGAGTTGTCCGGCCAGCGTGATGAGCAGGATGCCCAGCGAGAGGAAGAGAAAGTTGATCGGCGTAAAGGCCAAGCCGTAGGAGTACATGTTCTTCTGTGCGTCGCGCAGGCTACGGCAGGAGAGGTTCTTCTGCATCATGTCTTGATCCAGTCCGGTCATGACGATCGTGATAAAGATGCCGCTCAAGAATTGCTTCACGAAGTGCTGCTTGCTCGACCAATCGTGCCACTCGAAGAGGCGGAAGTGCGGGCTTTCGGCCACCGTGCGGCAGAGGCCGTCGAAGTCCAGCCCCATGCGATCCTTCACCTGCCAGATGATCACCACGAGCGTGCCCACGAGGCAGAGCGCCTGAAGCGTGTCTGTCCAGATGATCGTCTTGACGCCGCTCTTGTAGGTGTAAAGCCATACGAGCAGGATGCTCAGGATAACGGTGACGCCGAAAGGGATCTGCCACGTCGAGAAGACGTACGTCTGGAGGATAAGCACCACGAGATAGAGTCGCGCGGCCGCACCGATGATCTTGGAGAGGAGGAAGAAGGAGGCGCCCGTCTTGTAGGCCCGCCGACCGATGCGTGTCTCGAGGTAGGTGTAGATGGACGTGAGCTGAAGGCGGTAGTAGAGCGGCAGGAGTACGTGCGCGATGATGACGTAACCGAAGAAGAAGCCGAAGACGGTCTGCATGTACGTCATGTCGATCTGCCGCACCCAGCCGGGGACGGAGACGAACGTCACGCCCGAGAGTGAGGAGCCAATCATGCCGATGGCCACGATGTACCACGGCGAACGACGATTGCCGAGGAAGAAGGCGTCGTTGTCTGCGGCCGATGCGCCGCCTCGGCCCGTGATCCAAGCGATGAGCAGCAGCAGGCCGAAGTAGGCCGCGATGATGAAGAGGATGGTGGAGCTGCTCATCGGACGTACCGTATTTCCGACCGGCTGCCGGGATAGTAATGCGACAGGATGGCGCGATAGGAATGCCCCTCGGCGCCCATCACGGCGGCGCCGATCTGGCAGAGGCCCACGCCGTGTCCCCAGCCTGCGCCGGTGAGGCGGAAGCGTCGCGGGACGCCGTGATGCAGGTCGAGCGCGTCGACCACGAAGGCCGAGCTATAGAGATGCGTCTCGGAGAGCGTGCGGCGGATCTCCAGCTCCTTACCTATGATGTATGTGCGCCGACTGCCGACGATCCGGAGTCGCACGATGCGCCCCGATCGGCCGCGCTCGACGGCTTGTAGGTTGAGGATAGCGCCGAAGTCGATGCCGCTCTTGCGGCGGATCAGGTCGGCAAGCTCGTCTTGCGTGTACTCCACCGTCCAGCGATAGAAGTCGGGCGTCTCGAGATCGTAGTTGTTGAGCACTTGGCTGAGGATGCCCTCGTCCGTAGTGTGACAGAACGCCTCGGGTGCGGAGCGGATCCAGCGATCGGCTTCGGCCTCGTTCGTCAGGTCGGGCACCGGAGTGTCTGGTGTGCGACTGTCGCGCAGGGCGACGAGATAACGGTGATGAACAGGCTCCCAGCAGTACTCGAAGCACTCCGTGACGCCGCCGCACGACTTCGAGAAGCGTGTGTCGCAGAGCCGCCCCTCGTCCGTGAGCACCTCGCCACAGGTGGCGCGGACGGCCTCCTCCACGGCCGGTGTCGTGGCGCGCGTGATGCCCTGATAACGCTGGCAATGGTCGTCGGCGCAGACGTCGAAGCGCGTGTGATCCTCGCGGTCGTACCATCGGACGAGGCCCTCGTCGTCTTGGCTGCAGCTCTCCGCCTTGGCGTCGACCGGAGCCTGTCGCTTTTCGATCTGTGCCAGCAGCCAGCTGCGCGAGATGACGGCATGTGCGCGGAGCAACTCGGGCGACGAGGAGGAGCTCATCTCAGACGAGATGACGCTCTCGAGATACGACTCGACGTCGATACGGTTCACCACCAGGACGCCGTCGCTCGAGGGGGTGAGGATCAACGCCCCGCGGAAGCGTTGGTCTTCGCGGCGCTCCCAGTGGAAGTGTACGCCGATGGTGACGCCCCGCAGGTCGAACGAGTCCGAGGGGTCGGTGGGCTCGAAGTGCAGCGTGTCGAACGTGTGACTCTCGAAGGCGATGCGCCCGTCTTGCAGCGTAGCGTGTTGTTGGCCTGTGTGCGTGCGGCCCGTCTCCAGGCAGCGGTAGGCGCCGTTGAAATGAAATGAAACGTCTCTCTCCGTCAAGATCCCGACGTCTACGTTGGGTATACCGATCATGATCTGTGTATGCATTAATGTAAATAGGTGTGGTTCTATTTCTCCCGCTTGTTCAGCGAGCGGACAAAAGTAGAAGGCTTGTGTAATTGTCAATGGCTAAAGGTCAAGGATGACGGAGAGGAGGAAGACCACACATGAGGGAATAACCCCACCCTCGTTTTGCTACCCGCACGGCGTGCAAGCCCCAAAAGGCGCCAGGGGCGCCGGCCAAGTTTTCCGGATACAGGAGAACAAATCCGGGTTTTGCTACTCGCACGGCGTGCAAGGTCTGAAATGACCCTCATTTTGCTACTCGCACGGCATGCAAGGCTCAAAATGACCCTCATTTTGCTACTCGCACGGCATGCAAGGCCCAAAATGACCCTCATTTTGCTACTCGCACGGCATGCAAGGCCCGAAATGACCCTCATTTTGCTACTCGCACGGCGTGCAAGGCCCGAAATGACCCTCATTTTGCTACTCGCACAGCGTGCAAGGCCCGAAAGGCGCCAGGGGCGCCGGCCAAGTTGGCAAGCGACATAGGATAACTCACCCGAGTTTGCTACTCGCACGCTGTGCAAGCACAGAAAACCAGGCCGCCCCGCTCACTGCTGCTCGTAGAACTCGAGAATTTTCTTGCGGAGCAGGAACTCGTACTTGGCTTGGGTGCGGTCGGAGAGGGCTTTGATGAGGTTCGTCTTGGCCTCGTTGTATTCGTAGGTCGTGGCGCGGCCATTCTCGAAGCGGTCGCCGGTGAAGGTGAAGGCTTTCTCGGCCGACTGCCACGCGGCGGTAGCCGACCGGTATCGCTCGGCGGCTGAAAGGGCGCTGTAGTAGGCCTGCTGGATGTCTTTGTAGAGTGCCTTCTTGGTGTTCTCCAGCTGTAGCTCTTGGTTGCGCAGGCCGAGGCGAGCGCTGCGGATGCTGTTGCGTGTGGCGAAACGGTTGAAGATGGGGATGCGGAGGTTGAAGCCGAGGCCGAGGCCGCGGTTGTCGCGAATCTGGTTGGCGAAGGGCGTGTTGGGCTTGTTGTAGATGTGATAAAAGGCATTGTTGTAGCTGGCGCCGAAGGAGAGGCTGGGGTAGAGGGCGCTCTGGGCCATGCGCACTTGCTTCTCGCTGCTCTGGAGGCGAAGCTCCTCGGCGCGGACGGCGGCGCGCGTGGTGAGGGCGGTGCGATAGATGTCGTCGGGGCGGCGCGCCAGTAGGAAGGTCGTGTCAGCCTCCGTGGGCGGCTCCACGTCGAAGCCTTCCGGGCTGGGCAGCTCGAGCAGCTGGGTGAGTGTGAGCGTGGCCATGCGCAGGTCGTTAGCTGTCTGCACGGCGGAGAGCTCGTCGGCCGCCACCTGTGCCTCGGTCTCGTAGATCTGTGCCTCGGAGGCGCGTCCGGCGTCGTGCATCTTACGTGTGCGGTCGAGCTGCGTGCGGCTCAGGGCGAGCTTATTTTCGGCCACACCGAGCAGCTCCTTGTCGAAGAGCACTTGCAGGTAAGCCGACGTGACGGTGATCTCCATATTCTCGCGCGTCTTCTGGAGGTCGGCGGCGAGGGCCATGAGGTCGAGGCGCGCGGCGGCGATCTCATTGGGGATCTCGAAGCCGGTGAAGAGGGGCACGTCGGAAGAGAGCGACCAGGCGGTGGAGGAGGTGGTCTGCACCTGATACGTGTTGTCAGCCGCTGAGGCCGATCGCCCGAACGACCATTGTTGTGAGGCTCCGGCCGAGAGGCTCGGCAGACGTTTGCTGCGCGCCGTGTGGAGCGTCAGCTCCTGACGGTCCACTTCCACCTGTCGCATGCGCACCTCCAGGTTGTTCGCTTTGGCGTGCTCGATGCAACGTTGGAGGCTCCAGCGTGTGGCGGTCGTGTCCTGCGCCGAAGCAGTGAGGGCGGCGGCGAGGAGCAGGGCGGGGATGAGGGTCAGCGTCTTCATGGCTTGGCTTCGTTGTTATTGCTTGCTTCCTTGCTGATGGCCGCGCCGCGGATCTTGTCTTTCTCCGTCAGCCCTTCCTTCACTTCGATCTTGATGCCATCGCTGAGGCCCGTCTTGATCTGTCTTTTCTCGAAGATCTGCTTGGGCTTTTCTTGCTTAACCACTTGCACGAAGGCCGTGTCGCCATGAAACTCCACCGTGCTTTCGGGGATGGTCAGGACATTCGCGGCGCGCTCCAATACGATCTCTGCGTTGGCGCTGTAGCCGGCGCGCACGAACGAGGTGTCGGGCAGCGAGACAGCCGCCTTGATCTCAAATTGTATGGCGCCGTTCTTCTCCTCGCCCTTGGGGGAGACGTATTCGAGGACGGCGTCGAAGGTGCGTGTGCCCAGCGCGCCGACGGTCAGCTTGATAGGCATGCCCTCGCGGATCTTGCCGATCTCGGTCTCGTCCACATTGCCGCGGAAGATCATGTCGTTCATGTTGGCCACGGAGGCGATGGTGGTGCCGTCGTTGAAGCTGTTGCTTTGGATCACGGAGTTGCCCACCTTGATGGGCACGTTGAGGATCATGCCGGTGATGGTGCTGCGGATCTGTGTGGTGCTCGAGCTGCGGGAGTTGCGCGAGATGCCGTCGCGGACAATCTCGAGTGAGCTTTGGGCGTTGGCCAGCTCCTCCTTGGCCTTACGATAGTTGGCCTTCGAGACGTCGAACTCCTCGGCCGTGAGAATGCCCTGCTTGAAGAGTTGTTCGTCGCGACGGTGCGTGCTCTCCACCTGGTCTAAGCTGATGCGAGCCACATTGACGCGCGACTCGGCGCTGTTGAGCTGCCCCATCTCAGGGATGACTTTCACTTTGGCGATGATCTCGCCTTCGGTGACACGTTGGCCGGCTTCCTTGAGCACCTCGGAGATAATGCCCGAGATCTGTGGCTTAATCAGG
>CALHPT010000113.1 GCA_938036405.1 uncultured Tannerella sp. | reverse complement strand
ACGAACACTTCGTCTGCATGAATTTCCTCATCCTCATCCGGCATTTCATCCTTACTTCGGGAAGTGAGGGGTGAGACATCGACGGCCCCTTCCTTCGTAGCATTGAGCTTACGGATCTTCTCTCGCCGCTCGTCACGTTGCCGTTTCCGATTAGCCTCATCGGCAGTCATACGCCGATAAAAGCCGAGATTGTAGCGATGGGTAAGGAATATATCACGGCCACGCAACCGATTGTAAGTGTCTGCGAATCGAGTGGGAAACGATTTACTGTCCACCCCTCGACGACCGTCCTCAAAATTATCCGGATCAGTGATGTAACGATCGTCAGTCAGGCCACCATTTTCATTAGTAACGAAATTCAGATTGCGGACGTGTGCGAAGGCCTCGTAACGATCCGAACGATAGCTGCCAAAAAGGCGATAGGATAGATGTTTGTTGTTATTCGAGGTGTAATGGCCGCGACTGTAGATGTAGTTAAAGTCAGCACCCAGGTTGACCTTTCGCCCGAAGTTCCCAGTGATAACGCCACGTAGCTGTTCTTCACGCTTGGTCGATCCGCCTGCACGGGTGTAGAGGATATTGGTATAGGGCACTTTTACATCATAGAAAGAAGCGTTTGTGGGCGTGAGAATATCTCCATCGAAGGCGTCGGCAAAGATAAAATCACGTGCCTCGGACCGTTCGCTGAAGATGCGAGACTGAAACGGTGCACCGATATTAGCCGTGTAAGCGCCAGCTAGGCTGCGGTTTTCCATCAGCGTATGATCGGCTGTGTTGAGCTGATCGGTATCCATTGGCGCGACGTACAAGTCGCCAAGCTTGTCTGTGAGACGATAGGCGTTGATACGCGCTGTACCGATGCGCGAGCTGTCAGGGGTAAGTAGGCTGTCGGCTGCTTGAGCAGCATTACGCGTAGCGAGCGAGAACCCGAGCCCACCACGATTAGACCGGCTCCGCGTGCGATCTTGTGCGGATACGGACGTGATATACAGGATTCCTACGAGGAGGGTGAGTGTGTATATGCTGTACTTCATTTCGGGCGCCAAAGATAGAGACAGCTTTGTATCGCATCGAATGAGTGGCATGGCCAGCTATTATACACAAGAAGGCAACCCGCTTACACGGATTGCCTTCTTCATTTCCTCGCAAGAAGAAATAGGATGGAACTTATTTCTTCTCCTGAGCTTTCTTAGCGGCTTCAGCCAGCTTCTGCATAGCTTCCTGATACTTTTGCGTCTGCTCCGGAGTCAGGCTAGCCATTTCGTTCTGCAGTTGGCCAGCCAGATCCTGCATCTTCTGTCCCAGCTCATTGATCTTCTGTCCAGCCTCTGCATCACCAGCAGCTGCTTTCTCATACAGAGGAACCATCTCGTCAACGAGGCTCAGATACTGATCGAAAGCGCTTCCACCTTCAGCGGGAGCTGCTTCAGCAGCAGGAGCTGGAGATTCTACGGCCGTAGAATCTGTTGTTTCACCTTCAGTTGCTGCGCCCTTGTTGTTGCAAGCAACCATCATAACCATGGCCGAAGCCACCAAAAACATTGAAATCTTTTTCATCTCGTTTGAATTTAAAATCTGATTAATCTATTTCGCCGCAAAGGTAAGAGAAAAATGTTTCACAACACGAAAAACGTTTTTTTTCCCAAATAAGAGTAACCCCTTTGCGAGAATATTCGTTTAGTAATTGTCGACGATCAAAGCTCCGTCCAATAGGTCTCTGACTGCTTCAGTAAAGGCTTTGAATGCCTCTGACGAGGCGTGCGCGGTTACCGCAGCGGGATCTTTGTACTCCTCGTAAAAGATAAAGCTCTCAGGCTCCATGACGGAGCGATAGAATGTATAGCAGATGTTGCCATCCTCTGCACGTGCGGCTTCAGCTAACGTCTTTGCCACGTCAATGAAGGCTTCTTCCTTGCCCGCCTTCACTTGAGCGCGTGCTACGATGATCTGTTTATGCATCTCCTTTTCTCTTTTTAGTTGATTGAAAGAACGGCGCAAAAGTAGACGAATCGACATACGGCCTATCGGTATGCGCAAATATTTTTTCACGCCATGTGCTCCATAACGTATTACGGAGCGGTTCTGAAGCCGATGATTCGGCGAACTTCCTTGATGGTACTCGAGGCGCTCTCTGCCGCTTTCTCTGCGCCTTCACGAGCTACTTTGTCGAGATAGGCTTCGTTGGCGGCGATGTCGAGAATGCGTTCGCGGATGGGGGCGCAGAAGGCGTTGATGTCGGCGGCGAGCTGCTTCTTCATGTCGCCGTAACGGATGGCGCAACGGTTGTATTGGTCGCTGAAGAAGTCGTAGGTGTCGCGAGAGGAGACGATCTCCATCATCGTAAAGAGGTTCTGAATGGGCTCGGGTTTGGGACTGTCAGGGGTGGTGGGGCCGGAGTCGGTGACGGCTTTCATGACCTTTTTGCGGATCGTCGCTTCGTCATCGACGAGATAGATGGCGTTGCCTTCGCTCTTGCCCATCTTGCCGGAACCGTCGAGACCGGGGACTTTGACGGCGCGCTCGGTAAGGTGGAAGGAGGCAGGCTCGGGGAAGAAGTCGGTCTCGTAGATCATGTTGAAGCGGCGGGCACACTTGCGGGCCATCTCCATGTTCTGCTCCTGATCCTTGCCGACGGGCACCTTGACGGCGCGGTGGATGAGGATGTCGGAGGCCATGAGGGTGGGATAGGTCAAGAGGCCGGCGTTGACGTTGTCGGGCTGCTGGCGGACTTTCTCCTTGAAGGTTGTGACGCGCTCAAGCTCGCCGAGGTAGGCGTTCATATTGAGGTAGAGGTAGAGCTCGAGCACCTCATGGACGTCGCTTTGGATATAGATGGCGGCTTTGTCGGGGTCGAGGCCGCAGGCGAGGTATTCGGAGAGGATGGTGCGGACACTGCGCCGGATGTCGACGGGGCGCGGGTGGGTGGTCAGGGAGTGCCAGTCGGCAATAAAGAAGAAGCAGCGATACTCGTCCTGCATGCGCAGAAAGCTCTTGACGGCTCCGAAATAGTTACCCAGATGCAGATTGCCCGTGGGGCGGATACCGCTCACGACGGTCTCCAGTTTCTTTTCTTCAGTCATTCTATAATAGGTCTCTTGATGTGTGTATGCGATTATTTCTTGATAATGAGTAGCCCCACGATGGCGGCGATCACCAGAGTGATGAGGGCCAATAGGAAGGCCAGCGTGGCGAAGCGGCCACGTTCGTTGGGCAGGGAGTTTCTCTCCAAATGGATGCGACGGTTGGAGAGTCCGTAGATGTCGTCTTGCGCCTTGACCCGATAGCTTTCTGAGAAGCGCTCGAAGCGTCGGCGGTTGCGATTGTGAGCTTCGTGGCCACAGGTGCCGGCGATCGACTCCTCGTAACCGGTAGCGATGTTGCGATCGAAACAGTCGAGGGCGCGGAAGAGACTATCCTCAAACTGGCTGAGGGTGGGATAGTAGAGGCTGACGCTGTAGAGGTCGAGATAGATCTTCATATCCGAGAAGTCGGAGATCTGGAGGAAGTAGATCCAGTCGTCGAAGAGTCCGAGCCAAGAGGCGAAATGTAGCTCCAGATAGGGGCGCCGGATGGTGGCCTGCATGAGTGCACGGAGCTTGTCGAGGCGGAGGGTGGCGCGTGAAGGTGAGGTTCCGGCAGCGATGAGCCGGCGCATGCGTATGCAGTACAGCTCGACGTCCTCACGGCCGAGCAGCATGAGCCAAAAGAAGGGTAGCGGGTTCCCCCCCTCGAAAAGGGCAACGTCCTCGCCGTCGCTTTGGCGAGCGTAGAGGCGGGCGCTTCGGTTTTCTCTCATATATATAAGGTAAGGGCGGGCGTCAATTGGCAGCCATGACAGCCTTGACTGCGGCGTCGTTGCGCTGCTTGAGGGCGTCGATGGTGGAGGCGTTTTGGTAGGCCATGTAGTAGGCCATGCTCAGCAGGCGCTTTTTGATGAGGAGGCAGTTGGCGGCGCTGACGACGGTCGATTCGGCGCCGTTCTCCTGACGGTATTTCATGAGGATGATCATGGTCAGGACACCTTCCTGCGGGCTATACTTCTGGAGGATGGCGGGCTGACCGACCATGAGCGTGTTGTAGGCGTCTTCCGTGCGTCGGCCCTGCTCTTGCCAGTTGGTGCCGACCAAGCTGCGCTCGAGTTGCTCCTGCATGAGGGGGAGGTCGGCGGGTGTAGCGTCGTAGTTCTCGCGGTTATAGTCGCCATAGATCATGAAATAGTTGTCGAACGTGGTCTGTCCCAGACTATCGACACGGGGGTAGGTGGCGTCGTCGAGATAGTAACCCAGGATGGGGCCGCTCTGGCGATAACGCTCGGTGAAGGCCATGACGGCGGGGTGGGTGTGGCATTCGTGCATGCCCTCGATGTGCGGCAGACGGATGTTGACGTAGCCGTAGAGTTCGGATGTATCGGCTGAGCCTTTGTCAGCAGTGCGGGTGCAGCTGCCAAGAAGGAGGCTTGCGGCGATGCAGCATAGGGTAAGCAGTTTTTTCATTCTCTCTCGTCTTTATTCTCTTTTTGAAACGCGCGCAAAGGTAAAGTCAAATCATTCTTTAGGCCATTGCGACTTTTTCGTCCGCTCAAGTCGGCCTACGGAGGCGGGTGTGCCCCTGCCCTACTGGCGGAAAAATCGATCTGGGTGCCTTGGTTTCTTCTGCCTCTTGAGTAAGGGCCAAACCAATGGTTTGAAGCAAAACCGACCCCTGAAAAGGGTCAAACCAGGTGGTTTGGGGCAAAACAGCCCCCTGAAAAGGGCCAAACCAGGTGGTTTGGGGCAAAACAGACCTCCGAAAAGGGTCAAGCCAGGTGGTTTGAAGCAAAACAGACCCCTGAAAAGGGTCAAACCAGGTGGTTTGAAGCAAAACCGACCCGCGGAAAGGGTCAAACCAGGTGGTTTGAAGCAAAACAGACCCCTGGAAAGGGTCAAACCAGGTGGTTGGATGAAAGGGGCGCCTCGGCTTGGGGAGGACGCGCCTTTACACCCACGCAATCGGGGCCTGCCTCTCTTGATGTTTCCGAGAGACAGGCCCCGAAGGTGGATGCACTACGTGCGCGGCTTTAGAAGGGCAGATCTGACGAGGCGTCAGACGACGAAGCGAGCAGCTCGGGCGGGGGAGGCGGCACATGGTCCGCAAAGCGTCCCGCGGGTTCGGAGGGCATGGAGGGCGCGGCCTCCGTATCCGGCTCGACCTTCCAGGCGCGGATGTCGTTATACCAACGGCCGTTGTAGGCGCGGCAGTCGATGTCGAAGTGGATCTTCAGCTCCTGCCCTTCCTGGATGTTGTATTGGTCGATCTTGTCGCCCCAGAGCACGAACATCATCTTGCGCGGATACTGCGCCTGACGGTCGTACTCGACGACATACTCTTGTTTTTTCCACGTGCCGTTGCGGCCCTCGCCCGTCTGGACGGGCTGCACGGCTACGATTCTTCCTGTGAGTTCCATTTGTTTATCTATTATGTGTGTTGTGTTTGAGCGGGATGATGACTGGCGTCCGGCTGACTTCTATCTTCTTTTCTTGCCTTGATATCTTCCTTTTCTTGTCTTGACACAAGAAAAAGGAAGCGAAAAGAAGGTCAAGGCGTCAGGGACGCCAGCCCAGTTGGCCGGGCACCGATTTAATACGCTCGGGCGAAGAGGACGCGGCGGGCGGAGGGGCGACCGGTGACCATGCAGCGGCCGGGCTCGGCGTCGGCCGTGTCGAGGGGGATGCAGCGGATGGTGGCCTTCGTCTCGTTCTTGACGCGCTCCTCGGTCTCGGGTGTGCCGTCCCAGTGGGCCATGATGAAGAGGCCTTCCTCGATGCGCTCCTTGAACTCGTCGTAGGTGTCGACCCGGACGGTGCGGCGGGCGCGGTGGTCGAGGGCCTTGCGGAAGATGCCGGCTTGGATCTCTTCGAGCAGGTTGCGGACGTATTCCTCGAGTCCGGCGCAGGGGCGCGTCTCCTTCTCGAGCGTGTCTCGGCGCATGATCTCGACGGTGTCGTTCTCCAGGTCGCGGCCGCCCATGGCGAGGCGTACGGGGACACCCTTGAGCTCGTATTCGGCAAACTTCCATCCGGGCTTCTTCGTATCGTCGCTGTCAAACTTGACGCGGACGCCCAGCTCGCGGAGTCGGGCGGCGATGCGGTCTACCTTTTCACTGATCGCGGCCAGCTGCTCGGCCGAGCGGTAGATGGGGATGATAACGACCTGCACGGGCGCGAGGTGCGGCGGCAGGACGAGGCCGTTGTTGTCCGAGTGCGCCATGATGAGCGCGCCGACGAGGCGGGTAGAGACGCCCCAGGACGAGGCCCAGGCGTAGTCCGTCTTGCCGTTGCGGTCGATGAAGGTGACGTCGAAGGCGCGGCCAAAGTTCTGTCCGAGGAAGTGCGACGTGCCGGCTTGGAGCGCCTTACCGTCCTGCATCATGGCCTCGATGGTGTACGTCTCGAGGGCGCCGGCGAAGCGTTCGCTGGCCGTCTTCACGCCACGCACGACGGGCACGGCCATGTAGTTCTCGGCAAAGTCGGCATAGACGCCTTGCATCTTGATCGCCTCCTCCTCGGCCTCCTCGCGGGTGGCGTGGGCCGTGTGGCCTTCCTGCCAGAGGAATTCGGCGGTGCGGAGGAAGAGGCGCGTGCGCATCTCCCAACGCATGACGTTGGCCCACTGATTGACGAGGATCGGCAGGTCGCGGTAGGACTGGATCCAGTTCTTATACGTGTTCCAGATGATCGTTTCGGAGGTGGGACGGATGATGAGCTCTTCCTCGAGTCGGGCCGCCGGGTCGACAACGACTCCGCTGCCGTCCGGGGCGTTCTTGAGCCTGTAATGCGTCACGACGGCGCATTCCTTGGCGAAGCCTTCGACATGGTCGGCCTCGCGGCTGAGAAAGGATTTGGGGATGAGCAGGGGGAAGTAAGCGTTCTCGTGGCCCGTCTCCTTGAATTTGTCGTCCAGGATGCGCTGCATGCGTTCCCAGATGGCGTAGCCGTAGGGCTTGATGACCATGCAGCCGCGGACGGCTGAGTTTTCTGCCAGCCCGGCCTTGATGACCAGGTCTTGATACCACTGCGCGTAGTTCGCGTCTTTACTGGTGAGTTCCTTTAATTCTTTTGCCATGAAGGTGATGTGATAGGTGTGGGGGCGGGCTTTGTGCCTGCCTGGTTCTTTCTTTGATCAATTCTTCTTTTCTCTTGGGGTCTTCTTTTCTTCTCTTGGGAGGGGGCCTTCTTTTCTTGCCTTGATGCAAGAAAAGAAGCAAAAGAAAATCAAGGCCTCTGC
>CALHPT010000112.1 GCA_938036405.1 uncultured Tannerella sp. | reverse complement strand
TAGATTTTCATCTACAAAAAGTGACCTGATATAATCTGAGATTTATTTTCAGATCAAGTGGGTAAATGGTTATAAGACAAAAGATTTTGCCAGAATCAGGAAGCCACGGTTTATAATCTGAGTAAATTTTTCAGGAAGGGGAAGTGGCTGTTTATAATCTGGCAAAGTCGTATTTTTGCGAGAACTAATACGAAAGGGATAAGCAAGATGAGCGAAGCGACGTTGAAGATACCGCGTGCGGTAAAGATCGAAGAGAGCAACTGTGTGAGCTTCAAAGTGGGGCTGCATGCCAGTTTGCACCGCGATCAATACGACCTGCTGCAGGATGTCAGTCCGGAGTTGGTGCAATTTCCGAAAGGAATGATGGAGCGCTGGGGGGAGCTGATTATGATGGAGTGCCAGTCGCCGTCGAAGGGGCGGACGTACTCGCGTTTTACACCTTTGATGAACGAGAAAGACGCGGAGCGACGCCGATTGCTGGCCTCTTTTTTCGGCATTATCCGCGGGAATATGTACCTGCAGGAGGGGCCGAAGCGCGAGGCGGCGCTGAAGCTCGATGCTAAGCTGCGCCAGTTTCGGGGCATGCAGCATGGCGGGTCGAAGATGGCGCGTAGCGGGCGCATCGCAGCCTTGGAGAAGGATCTGGAGGAGCTGACGGCCGAGGTGGAGACGCTGGGCTTGACGGCAACGGTGCAGCGGCTGCATGAGGTGACGACGGCGTACGAGTCGCTCAGCATGGAGCGTGTGAAACAGCGCGTGGATGATAAACGGCCGACGATGCGAGAGACGCGCCGGGAGGCAGACGTGTATTACGAACGGGCCTGTCGGCTGGTCGAGGCGGCACACTTCATGGCCACGACCGACGAGGCGCGCGAGGCGATCGAGCGGTTAGTGGATCTGATGAACCGGGCGGTGTGGGAGGCCAAACGGACGTATCACGAGATGCTCGGTCAGCGGCGCCGGTACAAAAAGAAAGAGGCGCCCATCGACGATGTCGACGGCGCCCCTGAAGAATTTTCTCAAGAATAATGTCTGCCTTACATGTGGAAGATGGCCGAAAGGGTGAAGTTGCGGCCCGGCTCGGGAAGCCATTGGATGGTGTTCTCGGCGGCCTTGGCGTAGCGCTTATCGAAGAGGTTGTCGGCGTTTAGCTGCAGGGTCCAGAACTTGTTGTAGCGATAGCTCACCATGGCGTTGGCCACGAAGGCGGGGTCGAAACGCATGACGTTAGCCAGGTCAGCGTACGACTCGCTGGCGTAGTCAAAGCCGAGGCCGAGGCGCAGACGGTGGCTGTCCGAGTTGTTGTTCAGGAAGATCCAGCCGAAGGCCGTGTGCACGGGCGAGTAGGGCAGGTAGTTGCCTTTGAAGGTGGACTTGGCGAACTCCGTGCTGGAGTATTCGCCCACCTTGGCCAGCGTCAGGGTGTAACCTGCGCGGAGGTCGAAGTAAGGCGAGGGCGTGAGGGTGGCGTCGATCTCGAAGCCGTCAGAGTGGACGGTGCCGACCTGGCCGATCACGCTCTTCCCTTCGGCGTTCGTGCCGAACTTCTGCACGATGTTGGTCTTCTCGATATGGAAGCCGGCCAGCTCGAGGGCCAGCAGGTTGCCAATGCGGGAGTGGATACCGGCCTCGTACTGCATGCCGCGCTCGGGATCGTAGACCTTTCCGGTGGCGTTCGGTGAGATGGTGCGACCCTTGTTGTCGAGGTAGACGTAGGTGTTCTCGCCGACGGTGCGGACGGGACGGAAGGAGTTGGAGACGGAGGCGTAGACGCGGTTGCCGGGCGTGAGCTCGTAGACGAGGCCCACCTTGAAGGTCGGGGCGTTGTCGACAAGAATAGCGGGCTCACCCTTTTCGGTCACGACGCGGTTGTCCGATTTGCTGGTCGTTATGTTGCGGCGGAATATGTTGTAGCGCAAGGCGAGCATGGCCGCGAGGCGGTCGGTGACGTTGATCTGGTCGAAGGCAGCCAGCGAGTGGTAATACTCGATGAAGTCGACGATGCGCGTGAACTTCTCATCCAGGTAGCCGGGGTTGTTGATCGGGTTACGGATAGACATGACCGTCGTCGTAGCCGGGCCGGAGAACACCTGTCCCTGCCAGCGCTTGAGGCTCATGTAGGAGAAGTCGTAGCCGAAGGAGGCGAGGTGGCGCATGCCGAGGGCCTGAAACTCACCCTGCACGGAGAGCTGGTTGCCGGCGTAGTAGTTGTCGTAATCGAAGTGGAAGGGCTCGCGCAGGATGGAGTCGACGCTGATGTAGACCTTCTCGTCGCCGTTCATGTAATAGTGTTTGTAGCGGCCGGGCGTCTTGGACGTCAGGTGTGAGAACTCCTCCGACTGGAGGTAGCTCAGCGTGTTGTACGAGAAGCCGAGCACGTCCCTCAGCAGCCAGTTGTCCGAGAGCTGATGCTCCCAGATGTTGGTCGAGGAGATGTGCTTGTCGTTCAAATGGTCGCCGATGTACGTGAGGGTCGTCTTGGCCAAATCAAGGCCCGCAGGGATTTCGCCCTTGCTGTAGACCTTGTTGCCGTTCTCGTCGAAGATGTCGCTCTGGAAGCGGGGGATACCCGGATCGGTATGCACGCGGTTGTCGTAAGCCATAGCCGAGAAGGAGAACTTGTTGCGGTCGTTGGGGCGGAAGTCAACCGCAGCGTAGACGTTGTTCGAGCGGCGGCTGTTTTCTCTCCAGCCATCGCTCAGTATGCCGGTGTAATCGAGGCGGAAGTTGACCGTGGGCGAGAGGGCGCCGGTAGCTCCCACTTGTGCCGTGTACGTGTTCCAGCTGCCGTAGGCGATGCGAGCGTCGACCGACGTGCGTGCCGAAGGCTGCTTGTAGAGCACGTTGATGATGCCGCCGATGGCCGAGTGGCCAATCAGTGCGGACGACGGCCCTTTGATCACTTCCACGCGGTCGACGCCGACGAACGATGAGGTCGGTGCGCAGGAGTAGATCTCTGCGCGCTCGTCGCGGATGCCGTTCGAGAGCAGTACGAGGCCGTCCATGCCGCGTGCGCGGAACATGTGGAAGCCGCCGTAGTTGTTCATGACGCGGATACCGGCCGTCGTCTTGTTGATCTGCAAGAGGTCGGTGATGTTCAGGTCGCGCAGCGCCTTAGAGTCGACGATGGCCATCGTCAGCGGCGTCTCGGCCAGCGTGACGGGCAGTCGGAAGAGGCTCAGCCGCTTCATGCGGGGGGCCACAACGATGTGCTCGTTGAGATAGAGGGTGGTGTCGACCTCGTTCGGATCGACGGACTCGTTCGGTACGGCCTGTTGCGCCTGTACGGCGCTAGCCATCCCCGAACACAAAAGCAAACTCAGGATGAAGTTCCTTTTCATTTCGGTTGATGTTTAGTGTGTAGTGTAAAATGTATATGGAGAAAATTCTTCTGCTCTCCGGTGTGTGTAGTGATCGTGAGGCTTCGTAGATGCGCCGATCTACGAAGCCTCAGCCGTCAGGGCTGATAATGCCACACTTGATGGCATACTGGAGCATTTCGTAGGTATTGTTGATGCCCAGCTTTTGGAAGATGTGCATTTTATGTCCTTCGACAGTGCGCCGACTGATGCAGAGTCTTTCGCTGATCTCGCGTGCGGTCAGTCCTTCGTGCGATAGGCGGATGATTTCGGCTTCGCGGTCGGAGAAGAGCGCGGGCCCCTCTTTGGCCATTTTTCGCTTCATCGACACGATTTCGTACATCAGCGATGAGATGTCGCGCCCGTAGTAATTCTCGCCCTCCATGATCGCCTTGACGGCCTTAGTCAGCTCCACGGAGTTGCAGCGTCGCTTGCTGATGAAGCCGTCAATGCCAATGCGGAGCAGATCGCTGACGGTCTCAATGGTGTTCTCAGCCGAGAGGATGAGGATTTTGATATTCGGAAACGAGGCCCGTAGGCGTCGGGCGATGTCGATGCCGGTCGTGTCGGGCAGTATAATGTCGAGAAAGATGAGGTCCGGTTGCAGCGTTTTTAAGAGGGAGAAGAGTTGCTTGCCAGTCTCGGCTTCGCCCAAGATGCAGACGTTCGCCTTCTTGAGCGATCCGCGTATGCCGAGCCGGAAGAGCTCGTGGTCGTCCACTAATATCACGTTCGTCATAATCAGCCGGTTCTCGTAGTCTTAAATTACCATTGGGCCGCAAAAATATAGCTTTTCCTTGCTGAAAAAAGTGCCGATACACAGGGTGTTTGGTACGCTCCGATCGCGGGGTGTAGGTGTAAAAAATAGGTCGGGCACGGGACTCGCGTCCAATGCCCGACCTCCAACAACTAACAATTAAACAAATTGACAGTATAGACAGCCTACTGTCAATACCGGTAAATCTCAGACTTGAACGGTCCATCGACGGGGACGCCGATGTAGTCAGCCTGCTTTTGGGTCAGCTTCGAGAGCTTGACGCCGATGCGAGCCAAGTGCAGGCGGGCCACTTCCTCGTCGAGGTACTTGGGCAAGCAGTAGACGCCCGGCTTGTAGTCCTTCTGCCAGAGGTCGAGCTGGGCCAGCGTCTGGTTGGTGAAGGAGTTACTCATCACGAACGATGCGTGGCCGGTGGCACAACCCAGGTTCACGAGGCGACCTTCAGCCAAGAGGAAGATGGAGTGACCGTCGGGGAAGGTGTACTTGTCGACCTGCGGCTTGATGTTCAGACGGACGATGCCGGGGAAGTTCTCCAGCTGGTCTACCTGGATCTCATTGTCGAAGTGGCCGATGTTGCAGACGATGGCCTGATCCTTCATTTGGCTCATGTGATCGATAGTGATGACGTCGCAATTGCCGGTGGTGGTGACGAAGATGTTACCCTCCTTCACGGCCTCCTCCATGGTGGTCACCTCGAAGCCTTCCATAGCGGCTTGCAGGGCGCAGATGGGGTCGATCTCGGTAACGAGCACGCGGGCACCGTAAGAGCGCATGGAGTGCGAGCAGCCTTTGCCGACGTCGCCGTAGCCAGCCACGACGACCACCTTACCGGCGATCATCACGTCCGTAGCACGCTTGATGCCGTCAGCTAGGGATTCGCGGCAGCCGTAGAGGTTGTCGAACTTCGACTTCGTCACAGAGTCGTTCACGTTGATGGCAGGCACAAGCAGTTCGCCGCGCTCCATCATCTGATAGAGGCGATGTACGCCGGTGGTCGTCTCTTCGGATACGCCCCGCATTTCCTTCAGCATGTCGTGCCAGCGCGTAGGTGTGGCGGCGTGAACAGACTTGAGTAGGTCGATGATCACTTGTTCCTCTTTGTTGCTGCCCTTGCGATCGAGCAGCGTAGGGTTGTTCTCGGCTGCATAGCCCTGGTGTACGAGCAGGGAGGCATCGCCACCGTCGTCGACGATCATGTTCGGACCCTTACCGCCGGGGAAGCTGAGGGCTTCGTTTGTGCACCACCAGTATTCCTCAAGCGTCTCGCCCTTCCACGCGAAGACAGGTACGCCAGCGGCGGCGATGGCTGCTGCGGCATGGTCTTGTGTGGAGAAGATGTTGCAGCTGGCCCAACGTACGTCGGCACCCAGATCGACGAGTGTCTCGATAAGGACGGCGGTCTGGATGGTCATGTGGAGCGAGCCCATGATGCGTGCGCCGGCCAGAGGTTTCTTCCCAGCGTATTTCTCGCGCAGGGCCATGAGGCCCGGCATTTCATGTTCGGCGATTTCGATCTCTTTACGGCCGAAGTCGGCCAGGCTGATGTCTGCCACTTTGTAGGGCAGTTTTTCCGTTGATTCTTTTACCATGATGGTCTCTCTGTTTTATTTTGAATGAATTGGCCGCGAAAGTAGAATAAACCAAGATAGGCGGCGGGTTAGGGTGGGGCTGTTTCTCTGATCCTAGATTTT
>CALHPT010000111.1 GCA_938036405.1 uncultured Tannerella sp. | reverse complement strand
GCATAACTACTTCTCACTACCGGGGCGACCAGAAGGGTTGCCCCTACTACCCGGCCAAAGGCCGATAACTACCGCGCCGCAGGCGCATAACTACTCCTAACTACCGGGGCGAAGCCCCATAACTACCCATAACTACTTACGTATAGATAGAATGAAAAGAAAGATTTATCTGTGGATTGGGATCGTCGCAGTCGTCTTGGCCGCGGCGTTTTTTGCTTATTCCAAATGGATGGCACCCACACGCGTGGCCTTCGTGAACTTCCAGGCCATCTCGCTTGGCAACATCTACAAAGCCAACGACAACTCGCACATCAAACTCGTAGAAGTCTCCACCGACGAGCTCGACAAGCTCAAAGACTTCGACATGATCTTCATCAGCGGCATGGGCCTGCGCATCGTCGAGGAGCAACGCGAACAGCTGCAACGCCTGGCCGACAAGGGAGTGCCCATCTACACCATGATGGCCACGAACCCCGACAACAACATCTGCAACCTCGACTCCGTCGTGCGCGACTCCATCAAGACCTACCTCGACGGCGGCAGCAAGAAGAACTATCGCAGCCTGCTCAACTACGTCCGCAAGGTGGTCGACGGCAAACGCTTCTTCATCCACGAGCCTGAGCCAGCCGTAGAGCGCGCCCAGGACATCATCTATCACCCCAACCCCAGCGGCAACGACCGCGACGACGACCTCGAGTTCCACTCCGTGGCCGAGTATGAGGCCTGGCTCAAGAAGCAAAACCTCTGGCACGAGGGCGCCCACAAAATCGTCGTCACCGGACAGATGGCCGACCCCACCGGCCTGATCGATGCGCTGCAAAAGGCGGGCATGAACGTCTATCCCATCTACGCCCGCGAGAAATGGTTCGACTACCTCAACGCCATCAACCCCGCCATGGTGATCAACATGGCGCACGGCCGCTTGGGCGACGAGATGGTCGATTGGCTCCGGGAGCACAACGTGACGATGCTCACACCGCTCACCGTCAATCGCCTCGTGGAGGATTGGGAGAACGACCCGATGGGCATGTCCGGCGGCTTCATGTCGCAGAGCGTCACCATGCCCGAGATCGACGGCGCCATACGCACCACAGCACTCTTTGCCCAGTATGAAGACAAAGACGGCTACCGCCACTCCTTCGCCGTGCCCGAACGCCTCGAGACGTTCGTCGAAACCGTGAAGCGCTTCCTCGAGCTGCGCACCAAGCCCAACAGCGAGAAGCGCGTGGCCATTTATTACCTCAAGGGGCAGGGCCAAGGCGCAACCATGACGGCCGGCGGCATGGAGGTCGCTCCGTCGCTCTACAACTTCCTCAAGCGACTCAAAGACGAGGGTTACAAGGTGGACAACCTGCCCGCCAACCATCGCGAGTTGGAAAAGATGATCATGCAGCAGGGCGCCGTCCTCGGGGTCTATGCCGAGGGCGCGATCGCTGAGTTTATGAAGACCGGCAACCCGGAGCTGATCAAAAAGGAAGATTATGAAGCCTGGGTGAAACAGGCGCTCCGCCCGGAGAAATACAAGGAAGTTGTAGACGCCAATGGCGACTTCCCCGGTCAATACATGGCCACGGCCGACGGCCGACTGGGCGTGGCCCGACTGCAATTCGGCAACGTCGTCGTAATGCCGCAGAACGCCGCCGGATCGGGCACGAACGCCTTCAAGATCGTCCACGGCACAGACGCCGCGCCGCCGCATCCTTACATCGCCTCCTACCTCTGGATGCGCTTCGGGTTTAAGGCCGACGCGCTGATCCATTTCGGCACACACGGTAGCCTCGAGTTCACGCCTCGCAAGCAGGTGGCACTCTCCAGCAACGACTGGCCCGACCGACTCGTGGGCCCGCTACCCCACTTCTACGTCTACACCATCGGCAACGTCGGCGAGGGCATCATCGCCAAACGCCGCTCCTACGCCACACTCACGTCATACCTCACGCCGCCCTTCATGGAGAGCAGCGTGCGCGGCATATACCGCGAGCTGACCGAGGCACTGAAGATCTACGACCACCTCGCCGAGGATATCAACGAACGCCGCGAACAGGGCAAGGCTCCGGACGCCCGCATGGAGGCCGACCTGAAGCGTGCCGCGATCAACGTGAAGGCGGCCACCGTAAAGCTCGGCATCCACCGCGACCTGGAGCTGGATAGCATCGCCGGTAAGCCCTATTCGGAGGACGAGATCCGACGCGTGGAGAACTTCGCCGAGGAGCTGGCCACGGAGAAGATCACCGGACAGCTCTACACGATGGGCGTACCCTACGAGCCGGCCCGCATCACATCGTCCGTCTTGGCTATGGCCACCGACCCGATCGCTTACGGCCTCTGGGCACTCGACAAGCAGAAGGGACGCACACACATTGACGCCGATCGCGACCGCGTGAAGTTCACGCAGGTCTACTTAGATCCGGCAAAGGAGCTGGTGAACCGTCTGCTCGCCCAACCGACGATGGCCACGGACGAGTTAGTCTGCCGCACAGCCAAGATCACCCCCGAGGAGCTGGCTAAGGCGCGCGAGATCATCGCCGACCGCAATGCCCCGAGGGGTATGGCGGCCATGATGATGATGACGGGCAACAAGAAGAAAGGCGGTATGCCGGGAATGCCTCCTGCGGGCATATCGGGCGGTAAAGCTGACGCCAAGCCTGCCGGACATCCCGGTGGTATGCCGGGCGGTAAAGCCGACGCCAAGCCCGCCGGACATCCCGGAGGCATGCCAGGCGGTAAAGCCGATGCCAAGCCTGCCGGACATCCCGGAGGTATGCCGGGCGGTATGCCGCCGAAAGGTATGGGTGGTATGATGGGTGGCAAGAAGAAGACGTACACGAAGGAAGAAGTGCACCTGGCCGACGCCATCATGGAAGTGGAGCGCACGATCCTGAACGTGAACAAATACAAGACGTACCTCATGGAGAGCCCCGAGAGCGAACTACGCAGCAACATGAACGCACTGAAGGGTGGCTACGTGGCTCCCTCGCCGGGCGGCGATCCGATTGCCAACCCGAATACACTGCCCACGGGCCGCAATCTCTACTCGATCAATGCCGAGGCGACGCCCTCGGAGGCAGCTTGGGAGAAGGGTAAGCGACTGGCCAACGCCACGATCGACCTCTACCGCAAGCGCCACAACAACGAGTATCCGCGCAAGGTGAGCTACACCCTCTGGTCGGGCGAGTTCATTGAAACGGAAGGCGCCACCATCGCACAGATCCTCTACATGCTCGGCGTGGAGCCGGTGCGCGACGCCTTCGGCCGTGTCTCCGACCTGCGTCTGATCCCCTCGTCCGAGCTGGGTCGCCCGCGCATCGATGTGGTGGTGCAGACCTCCGGCCAGTTGCGCGACTTGGCCGCCTCGCGACTCTTCCTCATCAACCGCGCCGTGGAGATGGCGGCTGCGGCGAAGGATGACAAGTTCGACAACCAAGTGTCCGAGGGTGTCACCGAAGCACAGCGCACACTGCTGTCGAAGGGTCTCTCGCCGCGCGAAGCGCAGGAGATGGCTACTTATCGCGTCTTTGGCGGTGTCAATGGCAACTATGGCACGGGCATCCAAGGCATGGTGGAGAGTGGCGACCGCTGGGAGAAGGAGTCCGAGATCGCTGAGACGTATATCCATAACATGGGCGCCTTCTACGGCAGCGAAAAGCAGTGGGAGCTGTTCCGCCAATACGCTTTCGAGGCCGCGCTGACCCGCACCGACGTCGTCGTGCAGCCGCGCCAGAGCAACACGTGGGGCGCCCTCAGCCTCGATCACGTCTACGAGTTCATGGGCGGTATGAACCTGTCCGTCCGCCACGTCACCGGCAAGGAACCCGACGCCTATCTCAGCGACTACCGCAACCGTAGCAATGTCCGCATGCAGGAGGTCAAGGAGGCCATCGGTGTAGAGGCACGCACGACGATCCTCAACCCGACCTATATCAAGGAGAAGATGAAGGGCGAGGCCTCGTCGGCCGGTGTCTTTGCCGAGACCGTCCGCAACACCTACGCTTGGAACGTGATGAAGCCGTCCGCCATCGACGACGAGCTGTGGGACGAGATCTTCGAGGTCTACGTCAAGGACAAATACGACCTCAAGGTCGACGAGTTCTTCCGCGAGCAGAACCCGGCCACGCTCGAAGAGATCACGGCCGTGATGATGGAGACGATCCGTAAGGGCATGTGGAAAGCCACGCCGGAGCAGATCGCCGAGCTGGCCCGCGTGCACACCGAGACGGTGAATAAGTACGGCGCGGCATGCTCCGGCTTCGTCTGCGACAACGCCAAGCTGAAGGACTTCATCGCCTCGAAGGCCGACGCCTCGGCCGCCGCCCAGTACAAGCAGAAGATCGCCGAGGCGCGCGAAGCCAACCTCGCCGACAAGGACGCGAAGAGCGTCGTGCTCGAAAAGGACAAGCAGAACGCCGTCGACGAGACAGCCGACTCCAGCGGCCGCCACGTGATCCTCATCGCAGCCATCGCGCTTGTCGTAGCCATCGCCGCATTCCTCATCATCCGCAGAAGGAGAAAATGACCCTCGTAGGGGCGGACCGATGTGTTCGCCCCTACCTGTTTTGACATTATGGACAACATCTTCCTCCTGCTCGCCTTCTTCGCTGTGGTGAAGAGCCTCTTCATGACCACCCTGCTGCCCGACCGACGCTATCGCATTGCGTTCAGTCTGCTGCTCGGCGTGTTCGTGGTGCTCTCCCACCCGTACGTCGTCGAGCTGAACAAGCTACAGGTGCAGCGCATGCTGTCGGAGCGTTCGGCCCTGTTCGACATCTCCCTGGTGGTGATGGTCGACAGCCTGCTGACCGTCTACTTCTGCCTGGCCCGCCTGCGCGATCGCGAGCCCGGGCAGCACTTTGCGTGGTACACCCCCCTGGTGCGCCACATGCCTTCGCTGCTCATCTTCCCCGCGCTCTTCTACCTCCACATCAACCTGCTCTTCTCCCTGCCCGGCGTCGCCTTCACGACCGTCACATGGGGGCTGGCCGCGGGGGTGGTCGCCGTGTTCGTGGCCGCGTCGCTATTTGCCCGCAGCCTCATCGGCGGCAAGGATCTGCTCATCGAACTGATCATGCTGCTCACGCTGCTGCTCTTCCTGCTGACCGTCTGCAGCGCCGTCTTCCACCCCTCCAACACCGTCATCTCGCACAGCGCCCCCGTCGACTGGCTCGGTTGCCTCGGCACCCTCGGGCTGCTCCTTGGGCTCACGCTCGTCGGATGGTTGCTCACTGCGGTGAGGCGGAGGCTTCAGAAGAAATCATAGCCTTCGGATGGATAGTCGGGGCAAGGCTCCCACGAGGGGCGCCTCTACCTCCATCGGTGTAACTATGGCCATGCAAGGCCTGCATGACAGCGGCAAAGTGTGTGAAACGACTGTGCAAGGCCTGCGTGACGGCAGCAAAGTGTGTGAAATGACAGTGCAAGGCTTGCGTGACGATTTCACAGTGTGTAAAAAGGCCGTGCAAGACCTGCGGATGGCGGCACAGTGTGTGAAACGACTGTGCAAGGCCTGCATGACGGCGGCACAGTGTGTGAAACGACCATGCAAGGCCTGCATGACGATTTCACAGTGTGTAAAACGACCATGCAAGACCTGCACAGTGGTTTTACAGTGTGTGAAGCGACCGTGCAAGACCTGCACAGTGGTGTCACAGTGTGTGAAGCGACCATGCAAGGCCTGCACAGTGGTTTTGTCGTTATAACAACCCATTAACTACCGCGCCGCAAGGCGCATAACTACCCAAGGGCGTATGCAATACGCCCCTACTACCCGGCCGCAAGGCCGATAACTACCGCGCCGCAAGGCGCATAACTACCCAAGGGCGTATGCGATACGCCCCTACATTAAACAACAATGGAATACGTATCAAACATCCTCTTTTGGATATCCAACGGGCTGCTGGTCCCCGTCATCGTCGGCCTGCTCTACTTCTTTATCCGCAGCATACTTATGCTCGGCGGTTTCTTCAACCAATACCTGCGTCGCACCAAGCAGGCGGGCCAGCTCAAGAAGCAGCTCGACACGTGGGACGGTGCGCACCTCGACGCCCTTCTGCCCACCATCGAAGCCTCGGCCGAACGCGACTTCACCGAAGCCGTACGCCGCATCGCTGCCACGCCCGACTCGACCCACGTCGACCGCATCCTGGCCGAGTACGAAGTGCGCGCCGACGCCGATCTGAGTCGCTGCCGCATGCTCACCAAGTTTGGCCCCATCCTCGGACTCATGGGCACACTCATCCCCATGGGCCCCGCGCTGGCCGGGCTCGCCACGGGCGACGTCGCCTCGATGGCCTACAACATGCAGATCGCCTTCGCCACGACCGTCGTCGGACTCTTCGCCGGGGCCGTGGGCTACGTCATCCTGCAAGCCCGCCAACGGTGGTTCGTCGCCGACCTCGCCTCGCTCGAGTTCATCGCCGGCATGACGGCCCAAGTCTCACCCACTAATGCCCCCCAGTCATGAGTCGCCGCCGCAGACTGCTCTCGGCTTCGGCCGAAGACAACGACCCCGTGGCCATGCTCACGAACCTCTTCGACGTGGCCATGGTCTTCGCCGTCGCCCTCATGGTCGCCATGGTGGTGAAGTTCAACATGACCGAGATCTTCTCCAAGGAGGATTACACCATGGTCAAGAACCCCGGCAAGGACAACATGGAGATCATCACCAAGGAGGGCCAGACGATCACCCGCTACAAACCCTCCGAGAACCAGAACGCCACCGGCAAGAAAGGCCGCAAGGTCGGCGTAGCCTACGAGCTCGAAAACGGCGAAGTGATCTACGTGCCGGAATAGCCGCGAATACAGGCAATCAATGAGAACTGCAAAAAGGAAAAAGCCGTTCGCCTTCCTTCTCGACGCCAAACGGTTCAAACGCCTCAGGCGAAAGGCTAAATGCGAACCGAACAAGGAAACGATCGAGGCGGCGCGCGCCGGCCGATACGCAGACACCATAGACCTAAGCAGCCGGGAAGCCTTCATCCGCTCATGCGGTGGATGAGGCAATCCGCCACCGCTTCATATACACCAAGGGCTGCATCATCGATTACGCATGATGCAGCCCTTGTTCTTGTTTATGGCCGGTGGGCTGTAGAGCGTATCGCATACGGGCGTCTGCGAACGCCGGCGAATATGGCCGGGTACATGATCGTACCGCTTGGGGCCGAATTTGAATGGCAATTAAACCTGTGTGGATCCGTAGACACCCAGCTCGGCAAAGTCATCGATCAGGAAGTCGGCGCCGGCGGCTTGCAGCTGGTCGCGCGTGGCATTGCCGTACGTGACGCCGCAAGTCTGGACACCGGCGTTACGCCCCATGAGGATATCCACAGGCATGTCGCCCACCACCAGCGTGTGTGCCGTGTCGATGCCCGTCTCGCAGAGCGTCCGGAGCACGGGTTCGGGGTGGGGCTTGGTATGCTCCACGCTGTCGGCACCGAGCACGTACGAGATGCAGTCCCTCAGCCCCATTGCGTCGATAAAGGCCTGCAGCGACCCCGTGCCCCGCGACGAGGCAATGGTCAGCACCACGCCCCGCTCCCGCAGCTGCCGGAGTGTCGAGAGGACGTGGGGGAAGGGGGCCGGCACGAGCGACTCCTTGTTGCGGAAGAAGATCTCGCGGTACGTCTCCACAAAGCGGTCGGCGAGGTCGGCCGGGCCGTCGGGATAGAGATGCCGGCAGGCGTCATTGAGCTTCAGGCCGATGGTGCTGGCACAGGCCGCCTCGTCGGCCACGGGCAGACCGAGCTGATGCATGGAGGCTTGCAGGGTGCGGACGATGTTGTCACGCGTGTCGGCCAGTGTGCCGTCAAAATCGAGGATGATCAGTTGGATGGGCATAGGTCATATCGCATCGTTGAACTCTACACGGTTGAGGATGGAGCGGCCGAGCGTCACCTCGTCGGCGTACTCCAATTCGTCGCCGATGGAGACGCCGCGCGCGATGACCGTCACACGGACGGGATAGGCCGAGAGCTTGCGGTAGATGAAGAAGTTCGTCGTGTCGCCCTCCATCGTCGTGCTGAGCGCCAGCACCACCTCGCGCACCTCACCCTCCGCCACACGCTTCACCAAACTGTCGATCTCCAAATCGGCCGGGCCGATGCCGTCAATGGGCGAGATGATGCCACCGAGAACGTGGTAGAGGCCGCGAAACTGCGCCGTATTCTCGACCGTCATCACGTCCTTCACGTTCTCCACCACGCAGACCGTCGAGCGGTCGCGCGACGTATCGGCGCAGATGTCGCAGAGGTCCGTGTCGCAGATGTTGTGGCACGTGCGGCAATACTTCACGTCGCGACGCAAGGCCTGAAGCGCCGTGCCGAGTCGCTCGGCGTACTCCGGCTCGCGGCGGAGCAGGTAAAGCGAGAGCCGCAGCGCCGTCTTTCGACCGACGCCGGGCAGCGCCGACAGCTCGTCGACGGCGTTCTCAAGGAGCGTGGAGGGATAGGCGCGATTCATGACTTCAGTTCGCGGCCGGCATACATGCGTTCGTAATACCCCACGTAATCGCCGCTGACGACTTCACGGATCCAGTCTTGGTGCTCGAGGTTCCATCGCACCGTCTTGACGATGCCCGTCTCGAAGTCTGTCTCCGGCCGCCAACCCAGCTCGGTGGAGATCTTCGTCGGGTCAATGGCGTAGCGCTGATCGTGGCCGAGGCGGTCGGTGACGAAGGTGATCAGGCTGTCGTCGATCCAGTCGACGGTGGGCTGTCCGTCCGGGCCGGCGATGCGTTTGCGGAGGGCGTCGCGGTAAGCAGGTTGCTCGGTCATCAGTTGGCGAATGGTGCGGATGATCGTGCGTACGATGTCGATGTTCTCGCGCTCGTTGTGTCCGCCCACATTGTAGACCTCGCCCGCGCGACCACGGTGGATGACGGCGTCAATGGCCTTGCAATGATCCTCGACGTAGAGCCAGTCGCGAACGTTCGACCCGTCGCCGTAGACGGGCAGCTGCTTGCCCTCGAGGATGTTGTTTATGATGAGCGGGATCAGCTTTTCGGGGAAGTGATACGGCCCGTAGTTGTTCGAGCAGCGGGTGATGCTGACGGGCATGCGGTAGGTGTCGTGGTAGGCCATCGCCACCAGGTCGGCGCTTGTCTTGGAGGCGCTGTAGGGGCTGTGCGGAGCCAGCGGAGTCGTCTCGGTGAAGAAACCGTCGGGGCCGAGGCTACCGTAGACTTCGTCGGTAGAGACTTGATGGAAACGTACGCCGGAGCGCCACGTCGGGTAACCCGTCGCATCGCGTCCGGTGGTCCACGCCTTACGGGCGGCGTTGAGCAGGTTCTGCGTACCGAGGATGTTAGTCATGAGGAAGAGCTGCGGGTCTTCGATGCTACGGTCGACGTGACTCTCGGCGGCGAAGTTGACGACACAGTCGATGGGGTACTTCTCAAAGA
Organism: uncultured Tannerella sp.; assembly: GCA_938036405.1. Lineage (GTDB taxonomy): Bacteria > Bacteroidota > Bacteroidia > Bacteroidales > Tannerellaceae > Tannerella. The sequence continues at coordinate 3,906 of CALHPT010000111.1, read as the reverse complement.
GGCTTTCCACAAGTGCGCGATCGCCGATGTCGCCTTTGACGAAGTGGCAACGCACCCCGTCGATGTCGCTTTCGATCGTGTGCACATTGCCGGCATAGGTGAGTAGGTCGAGGACGATCAGCTGCGCGTCCGTGTGGGTGGCCAACATATACTTCACGAAGTTGGCGCCAATGAATCCGGCTCCGCCGGTGATTAGGTAAGTATGCATAATAGTTAGAGGGTTGAGGATAATGAAAAATAAAGGGCGGCGGACTTCTATCTTCTTTTCTTGCCTTGATGCAAGAAAAGAAGCAAAAGAAAATCAAGGCCTCTGCCGAGGCCGGGGAAGTTGGCCGGATACATTTCTGGGGAGTTATAGCTCTGCGTCGCGGAGCTGGGGCAGCACGCGGTCTTTCTCGGACGTGAGGATGGAGGTCGCCTCCTCGATGCCCCAATCAATGCCCACGGCGGGATCGTCGAAGCGGAAGCCGCGCTCATGGCTGGGCATGTATGGGTTGTCGACTTTATAGGTGAAGATGGCTGTCTCGCTCTTGACGTAGAAGCCATGCGCAAAGCCGCGTGGGATGTAGAACTGGCGATGGTTGTCGGCCGATAACTCGACCATCACGTATTGCCCGAACGTGGGCGATCCGCGGCGGATATCTACGGCCACGTCCACCACCGTGCCGACAATCACGCGCACCAGCTTGGCCTGTGCGTAGGGTGCCAATTGATAGTGCATGCCGCGCAGCACGCCGCGCGAGGAGCACGATTCGTTGTCCTGAATGAAGTGTGTCGGCCCGATGTGAGCCTCAAAATCCGGCTGCTTGTATGCTTCCATAAAATACCCCCGCGCGTCGTGAAACACCTTCGGCTCCAGGATCCACACGCCGGGGATATGCGTCTCTATATAGTCCATTGATTCTTGAGATTCGATGATTCGGGGGGCAAAGAAAGCGGGGTTCAGCGGATCAGAGGGACGGGGCGCTGGGCGATGAACGGTATGACCACGTCGCGCATCTCCTGCGTCAGGCACGCCAAGGCCTGCCGGGCGATGGCGTCGGGGATGCCGTAGAAGGCCTCGGCCAGGCTGCCCGTCATGGCTGCGATCGTGTCGCTGTCGCCGCCGATGGAGATGGCCAGGCGCACGGCCTGCTCGAAGTCGGTGCTCTCCAAAAAGCAGACGATGGACTGCGGCACAGTGACCTGACACGTCTCGTCGAAACGGTTCGTCCGGCGGATCTCGTCGCACGTCGCGCTGACGTCGTAGCCGTAGCGCGTGGTGGCGATGGTGCGCACCGCCTCACGTCCGCCGCCGTCGCGCAGGGTGCGAATACACTCGGCAATGCACTGCGCACCCTTGATCCCCTCCGGGTGGTTGTGGGTGCAGGCCGCAGACTGCCGGGCCGCCTCCAGCACATCGTCCATCGGCCCGTCGATCCACCCGCACGGCGAGACACGCATGCCCGAGCCGTTGCCGAAACTGCGGTACGGCTGCGGATCGTCCGAGGCCACCCACTGCCGGAAGCGTCCGCCGTAACCGCCCGTGGGATACGGGTAGCGGCGACACCAGCTGTGGAGCGTCGGCCCAAAATCTACGCCGCGCAGCAATGCGTCGGCCACGGCCACCGTGCAGACCGTGTCGTCCGTAAATCCACACTCGGGCGTGAACAGCTCAAAGTCCGTCCGGTGCGTGTTATTAAACTCAAATCGCGACCCCACAATGTCGCCTACGATAGCTCCTAACATGATTCGTTTTCCTTTCTGTCTTGATGGAGGGGATGGCCTCCTGTTTTACCCCGCAAAAGTATCCGAATGAAGCGGGGCCCTATGAGGGGTGATGGATGGCGGGCGAATCCCCGTCCGCCTATACCTATTATTATATACGCGCATCGCGCCCCGCAGCACCTGCTTTCGGCCCTGTTAGCCCCGCCTGGGGGCGTACATTTCTATACCCCGCCCCTGCCCGCAGGGAAACACAACCCTAAACGCCACTTACAGCCCCAGTAGTATGCCCAATCTACACCGTCAATCATAAGCCATAAGCTTGCGAGTTAATAACATACACTGTCAATATTAAGCAGCAATCTTGTTAGTTAATAATATACACTGTCGATATTAACTCACAACCTTGCGGGTTAATAACATGCACTATCGATATTAAGCAGCAACCTTGCGGGTTAATAACATACACTGTCGATATTAAGTAACAACCTTGCAGGTTAACAACATACACTGTCGATATTAACTCACAACCTTGCAGGTTAATAATATACACTGTCGATATTAAGTAACAACCCAGTAATTTAATATCGACACTGTAGATATTAAGCAGCAACCTTGCGAGTTAATATCGGAGGGGTAAGACGGACATTTACCAGGTTAGAATCTGCGATTTGCGCATAAAAAGCTCTATTGGGAAGATTGCGACCGACCCTTTTCAAGCATAGTCTATTTGTAAGAGAGGGAGAACGGACGTATGTTTGTCTCTGATTTTAAATACATCAAGAATGAAGCAAAAGTATACTATGAACTGGAGCCATGCTCCAAAAATGATGCACCTATTGATGGTGCTCAGCCTATTGCTCGGGGGTCAGACGGCCTGGGCACAAACCGTACACTGGTCGTCGGGATACCCGTCGCTCGACAACGACCGTGTCGTCACACTCGAGAGTGAACGCACGCTCCGCATCCGCCTCGCGGCGCTGGGGAGCGACATCAGCAACGCCACCATCGTCGTCACCCTGCCGGCCGGAATCGACTATGTAGCGGGGAGCGCGACGCCCATCTCGCCCGGCATCACCCTGTCGGAAAACCTCGTTGGGTCGGTGCTTACACTCACCGTCGGTGGCAACGGCAAACTGCCGCTCAACCAAGAGAAAGAGTTTCACCTGAAGGTCAAGGCCGCAACGTGCGTCTCGCCGGCGGCCGTATCGTTCGGCGTGGAGGTACAATCGGGCGGCACAGCCGTGCCCAACGGCACAAAGGCGGTTCAGGCCAACATCGTGCAGCCCATCCTCACGCTCACACCGCAACAGGCCGTGGTGAACTTCACCTCGCAGACTCAAACACAGACCATCACCTATTATCTGAAAGCCACAACGGTGGACAAGGCCTCCTCGGCCCGCATCTCGTTCACCACACCCGACGCAACCACGACGCTCACCAACTTCAAAGTGAAAGGCGCGGCCGTGACGCCGACCGTAACCCCGGCCGGGGGCGGCGGAAGCACATACACCTTCGACGTCACGCCCGCCATGCTGGGCACCGGCAATCAGATCGACCAAACGAACGCCACCGTGGTCACCTTCACGGGCGCCTCGACGGGCGTCGGCGGACATATCGTCTCCACCGCCGTGCAGTTCCCCTCCGGCGCCACGTCCTGCACGTCCAACCCGGGCAGCACCGTGCAGCTCGTCTTCCCCGTCCCCACCCTGCCGCATATGGTGCACGTAAGCACGAACTACGCCACGCCCTACCCCGCGGATGCGGCCATCGCTCAAAAGAACATCAACATGGACGGCACGACGGTGACGGCCCTCAAGACTGTCTTTCGCAACAATGGCGGCCCGGCCAAGGAGGCCAAATTCAACCTCGGGTGCTACGGCAGTTACAACTATATAGACCTGGCGAGCAACGTCTACGTGCAGATCGGCAGCGGGCTGCGAAAGACGGTCCCACTGGCTGACATAGTACAACAAGAGTCGCTCAGCAACGCCCCCTACTATCAGGAGCGATTCGGCATCAAGAAACCCGCTGCCGTGGGTAAACCGAAAAGGATTGAAGTGACAATCAAAGAGACACTCCCGGCGGGCGAGACGATCACCTTCTGGGTGCCCACCATCAACGGAAACATTTACCAAAACACGACGAACAACGTCTACAACAACTACAACTACGACTGAAGAGTCTACAACTACTACCACA
>CALHPT010000110.1 GCA_938036405.1 uncultured Tannerella sp. | reverse complement strand
GCAAGCGAAAAAAGAGCGTTTTGACATTTGCGGGATTCCCGCAAGCGAAAAAAGAGCGTTTTGGCGTTTGCGGGATTCCCGCAAGCATTTTCTTTTCGGCATACGACATGCCGGTGTCGCATGAAAACAAGCAATCTTATTCGTCGGACTCATGCTTCGCCCGATCTCCTCACTTGAGCTCGATATACTCATCCGAACAAGACGAAACGCCAGAAAAGCATTGTCCGTAGCCTTCGAAAGAGATTCAACAGTGGATTCTCAAAAAGACGAGGGGACCGCCTCGGATGGAGACGGCCCCCTCGGGTCAGGAATGTATTCCCTATGTGAACTCTATTTATGCCGTTGCGGCAGCAGTTGTGCCGGCGACCTTGATCGATTTGCGTTTTTGAATCTCGTAGGCGATCGGCGTGGCCACGAAGAGCGTGGAGTAGGTACCGACGATGACACCGAGGAGAATGGCAAACGTGAAGCTCTGGATCGTGGATCCACCAAGGAGGAAGATCACGAAGACCACGATGAAGGTAGAGAGCGACGTGCTGAACGTACGCGTGAGTGTGGAGTTCAAAGCGTCATTGATCACCTCGTAGCGGTCGCGCTTGGGATACTGTTGTATCGTTTCACGAATACGGTCGAAGACGACCACAGTGTCGTTGATCGAGTAACCGATGACGGTCAGAATGGCCGCAATGAAGGTCTGGTCGACCTCCATAGAGAAAGGCATGATCTTCCACAGCAGCGTGTAGAAGGCGATGATGCAGAGCGTGGTGACGGCCACAGAAATGAAGACGCCGACGGAGAAGGCTACGTCGCGGAAACGGACGAGGATATAGAGCGCCATGCAGACCATTGCAAAAAGGACTGCCAAGACGGCGCTGTTCTTGATGTCGTCCGCCATGCTGGGGCCGACTTTCTGCGAGCTTTGGATGTTATCCAAGGCGAATTGCTCTTGCGTGGCGTCGCCAAGGAAAGGCTTGAGACCAGCGTAGAGCTTGCCAACGATTTCGTCGTCAACACCGGCGGAGTTATCCGTGATCTTGTAGTTGGTCGATACACGCACCTGATTTTGCGACCCGATGGTGATGACGCTGACGGATCCGCCTTTCAGTTGCGGCTCAAGGGCGGCGCGAACTTCGTCGGTACGGACGTCCTTATCGAAGCGGATAACATAGTTGCGACCACCCGTGAAGTCGATGCCGTTGTTCAGGCCGATGGTAGCCATCGAAACGCCACCGAGAAGGATGATGACGAGCGGGATGATATAACCCATCTTACGCTTGCCGAGGAAGTTGACCTTCGGCTCGTTCAGGAAGTTCTTAGAGATCGATGTGGTGAAGGTCAGGTTCTTGATCTTTTCCTTAGCCAAGAGGGCTTCGTACACAAGACGCGTGATGAAGACAGAGGTCAGGAAAGAAGAGATAAGACCGATGATCAGTGTGGTGGCAAAACCGCGGATAGGTCCGGTACCGAAGACGAAGAGCACAATACCGGTGATAATCGTTGTGAGGTTTGAGTCAAAGATGGCCGAGAAGGCATTGGAGTAACCATCAGCGATAGCGCGTGCCAATGGTTTGCCAGCGCGGAGCTCCTCTTTCGATCGCTCGTAGATAAGCACGTTAGCGTCGACCGCCATACCGAGCGTGAGCACCATACCGGCGATACCGGGCAGGGTGAGCACAGCCTGGAAGGAAGCCAGAATACCCATCGTAAAGAAGATGTTGATGACGAGGGCACCGTTAGCAATCATACCGGGAAGCAAGCCATACATAGCGCACATATAAACCATGAGGAGGACGAGCGCGAGGGCAAAAGAGATGATACCGGCGTTGATGGCTTCTTGTCCGAGCGACGGTCCGACGATGTCTTCCTGCACAATGTTTACGGAAGCCGCCATCTTACCAGACTTCAGCACGTTGGCCAAGTCCTTGCCTTCGTCCTGGGTAAAGTCGCCAGTGATCTGCGACTGTCCACCGGTAATTTCTGATTGTACTGTGGGGGCAGAGTAAACCATGCCGTCGAGTACGATTGCGATGCTGCGCTTGATGTTTTCCTTAGTCAAGCGGGCCCATTCGCGAGCGCCCTCGGCGTTCATCGTCATGCTGACCTGGTACTGCGCACGACCGATCTGCTGCTGAGCAAAGTCGGCCACAGCGTTCGTAACTACGTCGCCACTCATGGCGGGCGTACCGTCACGGTTGGTAACCTTCAAGGCAAAGAGCTGATAGAACTGGTCGTTCTCGTCCATCGCCTTGACGCTCCAGCGGAAGAGGACATTGTTGGGCAACACTGCCTTTACTTCAGGCATGTTGAGGTATTCGATGATCTTGTCCATGTCCGTCTTTTTGGCGTAACCAACGACGGGACCGGGGACGAGATAGCGACCTGTACGGTCGACATTCAATTGCAACAAAGCAAAAAGGGGATGCTCCTTGGCGTATTCCTCAGCCGACATCTGGCCAGCCTCGGGGGTCTGTTGGCCTTCAGCGTTGATCTGAGCCATGAGCGAATCGGTCTCGGAAGCTGTAGAGTCGGCCTTAGCCGTAAGATTAGACGTAGAGGCAGCAGCCGTCGTATCGGTAGCAGCGGCGGATGACGATTTCGTGGATTTCATCGCCTGAGCCAATGCACGGTCGGCAGCTGTGAGTTGCTGACCGATCTCGGTCAGGTTATACGTCTCCCAGAACTCCAGATTAGCGCTACCCTGCAACAGTTTACGAACACGCGCAGGCTCCTTCACGCCAGGCAGCTCGACAAGGATACGACCTGCAGTCTCGAGGCGTTGGATGTTGGGCGACACGACGCCGAAGCGGTCGATACGTGTGCGTAACACATTAAATGAATTGTCGATGGCGCTTTGCAGCTCCTCTTTCAGCACGGCGATGACTTGCGCGTCGGAGCTTTGGGGAGTGATTTTATCTTTCAACTCAAAGGTGCTGAAGAGGGCAGCGAGATGAGCACCCGGATCCAGCTTCTTGTATTCTTCGGCAAACAAATCAATGTAGTTCTTCTGGCTAGTAGCCTGACGAGCGTAAGCCGCTTCGAGTGCCTTATTAAAGTTGGCGTCTTGGTTGTTATCCGCCAGCGAACGAACGACATCGGGCACATTCAACTCCAATACCACGTTCATTCCGCCCTTCAAGTCGAGCCCTAAGGTTACCTCCATTTCGCGGCATTGCTTCAGCGTATATGCGCCAAACCAGACCTTTTTGTTGGCCAATGAGTCTAAGTAAAAACTCTCTTTAGCAGGGTCTCCGTTAGCGTACTCGGCGGCTTCCTTGTAGTATTTTCTCGTCACAAACGAGAAGGAGAGATAGTACAAGCAAACCAAAGCAAGCAGTATGGAGAAGACCCTTACAAATCCTTTGTTCTGCATTTGAATTTCCTGATTTATTATTATTTATACGTTGCTTCCTTTTTTTCAGGGCGCAAATATAGCGCGTTTTTTATTCCAGCTATACGGAAGAGGGCCTTTGCAAAAGGCCCGATCAACAAAGGGAAGTAGGCTGTAAATGAGGCCTTCGAAACTGGCCTATTCGACTCCCGGAACGGGGATACCGTCCATGATGGCAAAGAGCTCCCCAACCGTTTCGGCACGAAGCATGGCCACACGCATCGGCTTGAAGTCTGGGATGCCCTTAAAGAGTGGTGTGGCGGCCAGGTGGCGACGGATATGCAGGATGCCACGGCGTTCGTCGAGACGCTCCACGCTCTGCAAGACCTGCTGCTTAAGTACGTCGAGATACCACCCGAATGACTCTGGCGGAAGCGGTTCGCCCGTCTGTAGATAGTGCTTCACCTCACGGAAGATCCACGGTCGACCGATGCAGCCACGTCCAATCATCACGCCATCGACGCCGTAACGGTCAAAGACCTCACGACAACGCTCGGCGGAGGTCACGTCACCATTGCCGATAATGGGAATCGTCATCCGGGGATTGGAGCGGACGGTGCCGATGAGTGTCCAGTCGGCTTCGCCGGTGTACATCTGCGCGCGGGTGCGACCGTGGATCGTCAGGGCGGCGATGCCACAGTCTTGCAACTGTTCGGCCAGCTCGACGATGATACGATGATCGGCGTCCCAGCCGAGGCGCGTCTTGACAGTCACGGGGATACGGACAGCACGAACGACGGCGCGCGTGATCTCGAGCATGAGCGGCACGTTGCGCAACATGCCGGCTCCGGCGCCTTTGCCCGCCACCTTCTTGACAGGGCATCCGAAATTGATGTCGAGCACGTCGGGCCGAGCGGCCTCGCAAATCTGTGCGGCCTCGACCATGGACTGGACATCGCGGCCGTAGATCTGTATCGCCACGGGGCGTTCTTCGTCGCGCACCCGCAACTTTTCTTCGGTGCGGCTGACGCCACGAATGAGCGCGTCGCTCGACACAAATTCGGTGTACACCATATCCGCGCCGAAACGTTTACACATCAGTCGGAAGGCGGCGTCTGTGACGTCTTCCATCGGCGCCTGCATGACGGGCCGATCGCCTAATTCAATTGTTCCGATTTTCATCTTCCTCTTTGTACCTATAATATATGTATGAAGGCCTTTTCTTGATTCTGCCCATAGGATGCTACCTATCCTCTGCCCTCTAAAAAAAGGAAAGGCGAAGATTCACATCTTCGCCCCCTCAGAAGAATTTTAAACACTACACCAGAGCGGACATATGGGCTATGCGCCGCTCTTAATCTCAAAAAACAATGTCTCTTGCGGAGCCTTCCTCTCTTTCTGATGGAGGATCGCCTCTCGGAGTCGTCCTTCGTGTATACTCTCTCCGGCGTGGTGGCTCGCTCTATGATCAATTCGATCGGATTCGACCGTTTTCATTGCTGTTTCTTAGTGGAAAACGTCAAATAAATTTCTTTTCGATGCCAAATGTACGCCCTTTTTCATTTTATGCAAGTTGCGATACGTAGCGCGCTACTTCTCTTCGGTCGGTCTGCACGGTTTCGAACTCCGACGTCACGGCACAGCTGCCCATGGGTACGCGCTCGTTGCGATAAATCATGCCACTCTCCACAACGCGCCGAGCGGAGGTGTGGAACTCGCGGGCTCCGGTTTCGGACTCGATGCGCGCGATGTTGTCCGCTCGCACGCCACAGCCGGGCATGACGACGATACGTCCGTCGGCCTGGCTCACCAGCTCGCGGAGGAGGGGGATACCCTGCACGGCGGTCGCTTCTTGGCCGGAGGTGAGCACGCGATCGACGCCGTGACGGATCAGTAGCTCGAGTGAGGCGTGCGGATCGCGGCAGACGTCGAAGGCGCGATGGAAGGTGACCGAGAGCGGTCGGGCGGCGGCCATAAGTCGGTCGAGGAGGGGCTCGTCGATGTCGCCGTCGGGCGTTAGGCAGCCGATGACGACGCCTTGCACGCCGAGCGTATGGGCTACTTGGATGTCGTGGAGCATGGCACCGACCTCGGTCTCGGTATAGAGAAAGTCGCCGGCCCGCGGACGGATGAGGACGTGGATCGCGATCCGCTCAGTGGACTGTCGCGCCATGACGATCTCGCCATAGCTGGGCGTTGTGCCGCCTTCGGGTATGCCGGCGCAGAGTTCCACGCGTGCGGCTCCGCCGGCTTCGGCCTCCACGCAGCTTTGCGCCGAGTTGGCGCAGACTTCGATGATTCGATTCATATCTCTATAATCAGGAATAGAGGGACAAATGAAAAGCTAAAAACTATACTCTAAAAACAGTGCACTTTCGACGGGCAATGATAACCTAAATCCTAACATCAAAGGCTACCCGCCAACCTTCGCTCGCCCTTTCCGACAAAAAAGAGCCTCTTCAATAATCTCTGACACCCCTTCCTTCTAAAAAAGAAACCCTTCAACAATCCCCGACATCTCAATACCTAAAAAGATACTACTTCAAACTCTCATCA
>CALHPT010000109.1 GCA_938036405.1 uncultured Tannerella sp. | reverse complement strand
TGTGCAACGGCTGTGTGGACCGATTCGTAGACGTATTCTCATGGAAAATCTCCGTAACGCCCAGCCTGCTCCTGGCTTTGTCGGCGCGGTTTGCCTCAGCTTTTCTAATCCATACGGCATGTTACCTTTGTCGCCCGTAAAAAATGAGAACAAATAAGCATCGCACAATAGATCTTACATACAATGATTAACAGGGTCCTAATCCGCATCAAAGTGCTCCAGATCTTGTTCGCTTATCAGCAGAACGGGAGCAACGACCTGAAGCTGGCAGAAAACGAGCTGCTGCTGAGCCTGCGTCGGTCGTACGACTTATACTACTATTTCCTCCTTCTCATCGTCGAGGTTACGCGCCTCCAGGAGCGACGCCTCGACATGCGTCGCAACCGCTATCGCCCCGCGGAGGAGGATCTGCGTCCCAACACGCGTCTGGTCGATAATCGCTTCGCCCGTCAGATCGAGTCCAACCTCGCGCTGCAGGCTTACGTCAAGGAGCATGGCATCTCGTGGGCCAACGAGACGGACTTCGTCAAGAGTGTCCTCGACCTCATTCTCGGTTCCGAGATCTATGCGGAGTATCGCGATGCCAAGACGGACTCCTACGAGGCCGATCGAGACTTCTGGCGCGCCGTCTTCCGCCGCCTCATCTGCGGCAACGAGTCGCTCGAAGACGCCCTGGAGGACATCAGTATCTACTGGAACGACGACATCGAGATCATCGAGACGTTCGTCATCAAAACCATCAAATACTCCACCGCCACCGACGGCCCCGACCGGCCCCTGTTGCCCATGTTCAAGGACGCCGAGGATCGCGACTATGCCATCCGTCTGCTTCACCTGACCATGCTGCGCGGTCAGGAATATCTGGCCCGCATCGACCGCCATCTCAAGAATTGGGAGGCCGATCGCGTGGCGAACATGGACCGCCTCATCATGCAAATGGCCCTGGCCGAGCTGATGAACTTCCCCACGATCCCCGTCAACGTGACTCTCAACGAATACATCGACACGGCCAAGTATTACAGCACGCCCAAGAGCAGCACCTTCATCAATGGCATCCTCGACGCCGTCGTCCAAGACCTCAAAGAGGAGAATAAGCTGGTCAAGGTGCCCCTCGCCAAAGGGGCGCGCAAGGACACTGACAACGAAGACGAATAACGTCTCCCCCGACTACCGCGCCAAGGCGCATGACTACCTCTAACAACCCGGCCGCACGGCCGTAACTACTTTATTAAACTCCCAATCCCAATGAACCTACTCAGCGTATTTCTCCAGACCTCCGGAGCACCCGCAAGCGGCGGTGCCGGTTACATGAACATCCTTTTCATGGTCGCCCTCGTGGCCATCTTCTACTTTATGATGCTGCGCCCCCAGCAACAGCGACAGAAAGCCATCCGCAAGGCCCGCGAGGCCATGAAGGTCGGCGATAAGGTCGTTACCTCGGGCGGCATACACGGTAAGATCAAGGAGCTTGGCGAGCAGACGATGCTCATCGAAGTGTCCGACGGTGTCCGTATCCGCATCGACAAGAACGCCATCTTCGCCAACTCCGAAGACGTGCAGCAACAGCAGAAATAATCCCTCCTCCGGCTCTCTTTTATGTCACGACGCGGGAACGCATACCCGTTTCAGGCGGAGGTCACAGGGCTCAAGGCCTTCTTCCGGCGGAAAGGATGGCGCGAGGTGCTCATTTTTACGTGCTTTCTCCTCCTTTCGCTGGCTCTTTGGTGTCTGCAAGCCTTGCAGGACGATTATGAGATCGAGATTGTCCTCCCGATCAAGTACGATTACTTGCCGCCCAATATGGAAGCCTCCGCTGACAGCCCCAAGGAGGTCGTGGCTAAGGTCAGAGACAAGGGGATGGTGCTGCTCAAATATCTCTGGACGCGCTCCTTTTCACCGCTGGAGATCGATGTCCGCACATTGCCCCGCGAGGCGAATACCTCCGAGCTGACCGTCACGCGGCGCATCCTTGAGGCGGGCATCATGAAGCGCCTGAACTCGTCTACTTACCTGCTCAGCTTCGAACCGTCCTCCATCCGTATGACTTATAACAAGCTGGACAACCGGGAGATCGTCGTCGAGGCCGACCTCACACTGGAGACGGAAGCTGGCTTCCAGCTCTCGGATCGGGTCATCATCACGCCCGCCAAGGTGCGCGTCTATGCCGACCGCGCGAAGCTCGACAGCATCCAAGCAGTGCGGACCGCTCCCATCCGGCTGACGGGCCTGAGCCGCACCAAGACGCTCACGGTGCGGCTGGCGAAGATCAACGGTGTACGCTTCGAACCACAGTCGGTGAAGGTGACCGTGCCCGTGGAGGAGTTTACGGAGAGGCGTCTCACGCTCTCCATCCATTGCGACAGTGTCCCCGCGGGTTATGCCTTGCGTATGTTTCCCAACACGGCCGAGGCCGTCTGCAACGTACCCCTCTCACACTTCAAGGAGCTGAGCGAAGACCGTCTGGATATCCTCATCCCCTTCCGCGAGTTTGAGGCCCACCGTGAGGAGGGTAAGATCACGCTCCGCCTGACCAAGAAGCCCGATTGGCTCACGGATTATGACCTGAATCCGGACGCGATCGAGTTCATTCTCGAGGAACAGTAACCTTGGGCGTTACTGGCCGGGCTTTTCGTTTTTAGCTTTTCCCTTTCACATGACGACGATTGGTATCACCGGTGGCATCGGCAGTGGCAAGTCGATGGTCTCCGCCCTACTCACGGTCTACGGCGTGCCCGTCTACGACGCCGACCGCGAGAGCAAACGCCTCCTTGTCACCTCGCCCACCATCCGCCGTGGCCTGACCGCCCTCCTCGGCCCCGACATCTATCGCCCGGACGGCACGCTCGACCGTGCCCGTATGGCCTCCCTCATCTTTGCTGACGCCGATCTGTTGGCGCACGTCAATGCCATCATCCACCCCGCCGTGGGCGACGACTTCGATGCTTGGCGTGCTCGTCTTCACGCGTCCGCTTGCGCCATGGAGTCTGCCATCCTCTTCGAGTCTGGTTTCGACCGGAGAACCGATGTTCGGCTGACGGTCTATGCGCCCGAGGCTATTCGTCTGCAACGTGTCATGGCCCGTGACGGTGCTGCGGAAGCCGATGTGCGTCGGCGCATGCAAAGCCAGTGGACAGATGAGCGTAAGGCAGCCCTCAGTGATGCGGTGATCACTAACGACGGTCTATCGGCGCTCATCCCGCAGGTGGAGGCCTTCCTGAATCGATGGTTATAGGGGGGATTGCCCTCACACTTCCTGCTCTCGGTACATCAGGGGGAGCGTATGCTTTTGTCCCCGATATCCGGGACAGCTCCCCTCAATCAGCATGCTTGCAGTCAGTCTGTGCACCGCCTTGCATGCGTTGTATCCGCCCTGAAGCAGATTCAATGGTTGGGTTACTTTTGCCCCCCGAATTTTATTCCCCCTCATATTCACTAAATAGATAAAGAGTTATGCTGAAAAAAATTCTGTCCGTGTCGGGTAAGCCCGGCTTATACAAACTGGTATCTCAGGGAAAAAGCATGTTGATCGTTGAAACGCTGACCGACGGGCGGCGGCTTCCGGTCTATGCTCGCGAGAAGATTATATCGCTGGGCGACATTGCGATCTATACCGACGGCGACGAGGTGCCCCTTTACGAGGTGCTTAACAGTGTAAAGGCGAAAGAAGAAGGCAAGGCTGTCAGCTCCATCGACGGTGCCCGTGCTACGCCCGACGAGCTGCGTGCCTACATGGCCGAGGTGCTCCCCAACTTCGATCGCGAGCGCGTCTACCCGACCGACATCAAGCGTCTGCTGAGCTGGTATAACCTGCTAATTGGCGCCGGCATCACAGACTTCGATCCGCAAGAGTCGGCCGAGGAGGCAGACGTTGAGGCTCCCGAAGCCATTGCGAAAGAGACCCACGCTACGCCGCCCCCGGTGGTGAAGAATACGGCTCCAAAGGCTTCCGCCGCAGCCAAGACACCCGTCGGGAAGTCCACCCAACGCATGCGCCAGAAGTAATCACCCAGCCCACGAGAGATGAGCGAAGCAATCCAACAAATAGCCGAACGGCTGCGCGGCCTGCGCGACGTGCTGGGGATCTCTGTCGAGGAGATGGCCGAGGTATGCCGCCTTACGCCCGAGCAATACTTGCGTTTGGAGAGTGGCACGGAGGATATCTCGATCGATATGCTCCACACGATTGCGCGGAAGTACGGCGTGGAGCCGGTCACGCTCATGTTTGGCGACGAGCCGAAGATGAGCTCCTACTTCGTCACCCGTAGCGGCCGCGGTGCCTCCGTGGAGCGTACGAAGGCCTACAAATACCAGTCGCTGGCAGCCGGATTTCTCAGCCGTCGGGCCGACCCGTTCATGGTCACCGTGCACCCCAAGCCGGAGGGTACGCCGATCTTCCTCAATCGGCACGCCGGACAGGAGTACAACTATGTGGTCAGCGGTCGGATGCTGCTTCAGATCAATGGCAAGGACCTGATTCTCGAAGCGGGTGACAGCATCTACTTCAACTCCGATCTGCCTCACGGTATGAAGGCTCTCGACGGCGAAGAGGTGCGTTTCCTGGCCATCATCATTGCATGATCATTCCCCGTTTTATATCGCATTTTCTCATACAGACCTTGCGGCGCTCTCCAAAAAAGGGGCGCCGCAAGGCGTTTTATCCCCGTCTATCCCCTCTTTTCTTCCCTTGATGGGAGAAAAGAGGCAAAAGAAGATCAAGCCCCCACCGGGGGCGGGGAATTTGGCAGGATAGAGGGCTTTTCATTTACAGCTTTTCACTTACAAGAGATGGTAGAACGTTTTTTGACGCAGACCACGTTTGCGTCGCAAGAAGATTTCAAACACAATTTCCATATCCGCGTACCCGAGAACTTTAACTACGGATACGACATCGTCGATGCTTGGGCCGCAGAGGAGCCTATGCGACGCGCCCTCTGCTGGACGAACGATCAGGGCGAGCACATCGACTTCACCTTTGCACAAATCAAGGAGCGAACGGATCGCACAGCCTCCTATTTCCAATCGCTCGGCATTGGGCGCGGCGACAAAGTGATGCTGATCCTCAAGCGACGCTACGAGTTCTGGTTCTCCATCATTGCGCTGCATAAGCTCGGCGCCGTGGCCATCCCGGCCACTCACCTGCTGACGAAGAAAGACATCGTCTATCGCGTCAATGCGGCCGACATTAAGGCCGTCGTCTGCGCCGGTGAGCCGGAGATCCTCCGCCACATCACGGATGCACTGCCCGACGCACCTACGCTCCGCATACGGATCAGCGTAGGGCCGGAGATGGCGCCCGGGTTCGACGATTTCCAGCAGGGCATTGAACACGCCGCGCCCTTTGTCCGCCCCGCATGCGTGAACACGAACGACGACACATCGCTCATGTACTTCACCTCCGGAACGTCGGGCGAACCGAAGATGGTGATCCACGATTTCCTCTACCCTCTCGGCCACATCACCACGGCCTCCTTCTGGCACAACCTGCACCCGGACAGCCTGCACCTCACCATCGCTGACACGGGCTGGGGAAAAGCCGTCTGGGGCAAGCTCTACGGGCAGTGGATCGCCGGCGCTACCGTCTTCGTCTACGACCACGAGAAGTTCGCGCCCGCAGACATACTGCGCATGATCCACGATTATCGCATCACCTCGCTCTGCGCTCCGCCCACCATCTTCCGCTTCCTGATCCGTGAAGACCTCACGCGCTATGACCTCTCCTCGCTCCAGTATTGCACCATCGCCGGCGAGGCGCTTAACCCGGCTGTCTACGACACCTTCCTCCGCCTCACCGGCATCCGCCTCATGGAGGGCTACGGGCAGACGGAGACGACGCTCACCATCTGCACCTTCCCCTGGACCACGCCCAAGCCCGGGTCGATGGGCCTGGCCAACCCGCAGTACGACATCGATCTGCTGCGCCCCGACGGCACGCCGGCCGAGGACGGCGTGCAGGGGCAGATTGTCGTCCGCACAGACAAGCGTCGCCCGATCGGCCTCTTTCAGGAGTATTACCGCGACCCGGAGCGCACGCGTGAGTCCTGGCACGACGGCGTCTATTACACGGGCGACATTGCTTGGCGCGACGAGGACGGCTACTTCTGGTACGTGGGCCGCGCCGACGATGTGATCAAGAGCTCCGGTTATCGCATCGGCCCCTTCGAGGTGGAGAGCGCGCTGATGACGCACCCCGCGGTCGTGGAATGCGCCATCACGGGCGTCCCGGACGAGATCCGTGGGCAGGTGGTGAAGGCCACCATCGTCCTCGCCCGCGAGTATCGCGACCGTGCCAGCGACGAGCTCATCCACGAGATTCAGGATCACGTCAAGCATGTCACGGCGCCCTACAAATACCCCCGCATCGTGGAGTTCGTCGACGCCTTGCCCAAGACCATCAGCGGCAAAATCCGCCGCGTCGAGATCCGCGAAAAGGATGGCGGGAGGGGCTAAGGCGTGAAGGTGAAGCGGCGAATGCACGTAACGGGGTGGGGGAAGGCGCTGTTTCTATTCGTCTAACGACCTCGCTCCACGAAAAACGGCCTGTTGCGGTGACGCGGCAGGCCTTTTTTTTAGGATTTAGGCCCGTTTCCTTAGAAGAAATGCCCCGTTTTTCCGGATTGCAGCGTGTTTCTCGGAAGAAACTTGGGCGGAATTCCCGATTTAGGCGTGTTTCTCAGAAGAAACACGGTGGAATTCTCGATTTAGGCGTGTTTCTCGGAAGAAACGCGGCGGAATTCAGGATTTGGGTGTGTTTCTCGGATGAATTTCGCCGTAATTCCGGATTTAGGCCTGTTTCTTCAGAAGAAATGCGGCGTTTTTCGGGATTGAGGGCCCGTTTCCGCCAAAAAGAATCCCCGCCAGAGAGATCGCGAACGATCTTCCGACGGGGATTCACTGACAAAATCAAGCAACTATATCATTTGCGGAACGGCGGCTTAACGATCGTCGCCTTCAGGTCGCGGTTGCGGACGCGGATGGCGATCTCGGTGCCGATCTTGGAGTGATCCGTGCGGATGTAGCCCAAGCCGATGCCGATCTTGCGCGTGGGCGACATGGTGCCGGAGGTCACATGGCCGATCACCTCGCCCTTCGAGCAAACAATGTCGTAGCCGTGGCGGGGGATTCCCTTATCCTGCAACTCGAAGGCGCAGAGTTTGCGCTCCACACCCTCTTTCTTCTGCTTCTCCAGGGCGGCGCGGTTGATGAAGTTCTTGCCGTCGACAAACTTCGTGATCCAGCCCAGGCCGGCCTCGATGGGCGACGTCGTCTCGTCGATATCGTTGCCGTAGAGGCAGAATCCCATCTCCAGACGCAGCGTGTCGCGTGCGCCGAGGCCGATCGGCTTGATGCCCTCGGGCTTGCCAGCCTCGAAGAGCGCCTCCCAGATCTTGAGGCCATACTGGGGGTAGAAATACAGCTCGAAGCCGCCGGCTCCGGTGTAGCCCGTGTTGGAAATGATGACGTCGGGGCAGCCTGCGAACTCGCCCGTCTCGAAGCAGTAGTAGGGGATGGTGTCGAGGTTGACCTTCGTCAGGCGTTGCAGCACCTCCTTGGCCTTCGGGCCCTGCACAGCCAGCTGGGCCATGTTGTCCGATGCGTTCTCCAGTTCGGCGCCGATGCCCTCGTTGTGCTTCTGGCACCATGCCCAGTCCTTCTCCATGTTGGAGGCGTTGACCACGAGCAGGTACTTGTCGTCCTCGTAGTGGTAGACGATGATGTCGTCCACGATGCCGCCCGTCTCGTTCGGGAAGCAGCTGTATTGCGCCTTGCCCACGCCGATGGCGGAGGCGTCGTTGGAGGTGATCTTCTGCATCAGTTCGAGCGCCTTCGGACCCTTGATCCAAATCTCGCCCATGTGCGACACGTCGAAGACACCCACGCCGTTGCATACGGTCAGGTGCTCCTCGATAATTCCTTCATACTCGATCGGCATGTTATAGCCGGCAAACTCGTGCATCTTGGCGCCCAGGGCGATGTGCACGTCGGTAAACGGTGTTGTTTTCATCTCTTGTTCTATTATTTGGTGATGATGTGACATAACTGGATGATCGTCTCCATGCTCTTCTGGAGCGACGGGACGGGTAGGTATTCGTAGCGGCCATGGAAGTTCATGCCACCGGCGAAGAGGTTTGGGCAGGGTAGCCCCATGAATGACAGTCGGGCGCCGTCCGTGCCCCCGCGGATGGGCCGTTCGATAGGCGTCACGCCGGCGGCCTCCATGGCCTGACGCGCCCACGCGATCAGTTCGGGGCGTCGGTCGATGACCTCGCGCATGTTGTAGTATTGGTCACGCATGTCCAGCGTGCAGCATTCGGGATACGTCTCATTGATGCGTCGCACGGCCTCGCGCAGCGTCTCTTTTTTCTTCTCAAACAGGGCGCGGTCATGGTCGCGAATGATGTACGTCAGTTGCGCCTCTTCCACCGATCCCGCCATCTCCGTCAGATGGAAGAACCCCTCGCGCCCCTCGGTCGTTTCCGGACGTTCAGCGGGTGGCAGCATCTCATTAAGCTGTATAGCCACGAGCGACGCGTTGATCATGCGCCCCTTCGCACTGCCCGGGTGGATGTTGCGCCCCCGCAGGGTGACGACGGCTTGTGCGGCGTTGAAATTCTCATACTCCAGCTCGCCGAGTTCCCCCCCGTCCACGGTGTAGGCGCCGAAGCAACCGAAGCGCGCGACGTCGAAACGGTCGGCGCCACGCCCGATCTCCTCGTCCGGCGTGAAGGCGATGCGCACCGTGCCATGCTCCACCTCGGGGTGCGTCAGGAGGTACTCCATCGCCGAGACAATCGCCGCCACGCCCGCCTTATCGTCGGCCCCGAGGAGCGTTGTCCCATCGGTGACGATCAGCTCCTGCCCCACGTAATGGTTCAGCTCGGGGAACACGTCCGGAGAGAGCACAACGCCCAACGACTCATTGAGCACGATATCGCCCCCGGTGTAGGTCACGATGCGCGGCTTCACGTCCCGTCCAGACATGTCGGGACTGGTGTCCATATGCGCGATAAAGCCGATGACGGGCACATCCGTGTGGCGTGTGTTAGCCGGCAGTGTAGCCATGACGTAACCGTTCTCGTCGAGCGAGACATCGTGTAGCCCGAGGGCTCTCAATTCTTCTGTGAGGGATTCTGCGAAGCGCATCTGTCCGGGGGTAGAGGGCATGGACCGTGCGTGTTCGTCCGACTGCGTGTCGAACGCGGTGTAACGGAGAAATCGGTCGGTGATCGTCATGTGTGCGTGCTTCGTGTTCTTTAATTATAACGCAAAAGTAGACGAAAAACCACGGTGGGGAAATCGATCTCAGCTTCGGCGCAAAGGCCCGGCGTGAGGGACGAAATGCGCGGAGGCTTTGGATATTTGGGGATCGGCGTATATTTGCGGCGGGAAAGTCCTGCACGACCAGCTCCCTCGGAATCCCCCAGGGCTTGATCGCAGCAAGGGTACTTGGTTGTAGCGGTGCGATGTAGGCAGCTTTCCCACCCGCCTCTTTAGCTCAGCCGGCCAGAGCACGTGATTTGTAATCTCGGGGTCGTTGGTTCGAATCCGACAAGAGG
>CALHPT010000108.1 GCA_938036405.1 uncultured Tannerella sp. | reverse complement strand
GTGGGAAGTCTCCTTCTGCCAGGCGTCTATGCCGGGGCGAAGGTCTTCGTCTACCCTTCGCGCTTCGAGGGCTTCGGCATCCCCATCATCGAGGCTCTGAACGCTGGAGTACCTGTCATCGGCGCTACGGGCTCCTGCCTCGAGGAAGCTGGTGGCCCGAGCAGTCTCTATACCGATCCCAACAATGCCACGATGCTCGCAGCGATGATCGACCGTGTGCTCATCGACATTTCCCTGCGACAGAAGATGATCGACGACGGCCGTAGCTACGTCGAGCGCTTCGCCCCCAAGCGACTGGCGCACGACCTCTCCGCCGTCTACGAGAACGTCCTGCTTACCTACGAATAATCCCCTTTCCCTACCCATCCAATGAAATATCTCATCGTAGGCCTCGGCAATATCGGGGCTGAATACGATAGGACGCGCCACAATATCGGCTTCCGTGTGGCGGATGCCTTGGCTGCTCGCCTCGGTGTGCGCTTCGAGACGAAGCGCTATGGCGACGTCGCTATGGGACGTGCCAAGAGTGCGCAGATCGTCCTGCTCAAGCCCTCCACCTATATGAACCTCAGTGGCGAAGCCGTACGTTACTGGATGAGTACGGAGAAGATCCCCATCGAGCGCGTGCTGGTCATCGTCGATGACCTCGCTCTACCCTTCGGTGCCCTCCGACTCAAGGGCAAGGGGAGTGACGCTGGTCACAACGGTCTGAAGAACATCGCCCAGCTCCTCGGCTCGCAGTCCTACGCTCGTCTACGCTTCGGCATCGGCAACAACTTCCCCCGCGGGCGGCAGGTGGACTATGTGCTCAGCCCTTTCACGGACGACGAACTCGCCCAGATGCCCGCTATCGTCGACCGGGCCATGGAGATCGTGCGCAGCTTCTGCCTCGAGGGCGTGGATGTGGCGATGAATCGATATAACCGCAACGCACCCGGGAACGCCTCATAAAGGGCCAACTGCGGCGTAAAGCGACGGCTGGAGCGTCCCAAAGGCGCCGCCGTTTGCATAGCCGCCACCCTGCGCAGTGAAAAAGGCGGCCCGTTTGGCACCGTTCCGGGCTGCGCGGCGAAAAAGGCGGGCTGTTTTACACCATTCCGGGCTGCGCGGCGAAAAAGGCGGCCCGTTTTGCACCGTTCCGGGCTGAGCGGCGAAAAAGGCGGGCTGTTTTTCACAGTTCTTGGGTGCGCGGTCAAAAAGGCGGCCCGTTTTTCACAGTTCTTGCCTGCGCGGGAGGTGAAAAGAGAATCATAAGGCGTGCCCGGGCGCTATTTTATACCCCAAAGAGGAATGGATGGTCCATTCATAGGCGTATGCCCCGCGGAGGCGCCGCATTCGCCATCCATTCCTGACGAACGATAACTATCCCTCTAACGACTACAACTTATGGACGAAGTCAGAATAGATAAATGGATGTGGGCCGTGCGACTCTTTAAGACGCGATCGCTGGCGGCAGAGGCCTGCAAGAAAGGGCGCGTCTCGATGGGCGGAAACAATGTCAAGCCGTCGCGCACCGTCCGCGTGGGCGACGTCATCGAGGTGCGTAAGCCGCCCGTCACCTTCTCTTTCCGCGTGCTCGACCTCACGGAGAGCCGCATGGGTGCGCCGCTCGTGCCGCGCTTCATGGAGAACGTCACGCCGCCCGAGCAGTACGAGATCCTGGAGATGAACCGCATCTCCGGCTTTGTCGACCGTGCCCGTGGCCTGGGTCGGCCGACCAAGAAGGAACGCCGCGATCTGGAGCAATTCACGCATCCCGACGCTCCGGACTTCCCCTTCTTCGACCTCGATGAGGACGACGACGGCGAATAACTCAGCATAGCGTCCCCCACCGGTAGAGTTTGGGCTACGCCCCCCTCCTCCGGAAAAATGAAAAGGTGACTGCCCGCGTTCGGGTAGTCACCTTTTTTCATGCAGGTTGTTTGTGTCAGTGGATCACGATCCGCCTGATCACGGCTTTCCGTTTAGTAGTTGTGCTCCCCCTCCTGCATCTCCTTCTGATCGATCTTGTGCAGATCCAGCGCACGCCACGTGTAGAAGATGTAAGCCAGCACGAAGGGGATAATGAACGACACGTACATCATCGTTCGCAGCGTGAACTCGCTCGACGAACTGTTGACGATCGTCAGCGAGCTCTGCAAGTCGACCGTCGAGGGGTAGTAAGCCGTGTTGTTCCAGCCGGCCGTGAGCAGCAGCGCGAGCACGGTCAGGACGGTGCCCGCCCCAGCCGACCAGATGCCTTTCGTGCACGTGGCGGAGAAGATCGTCCGACCAATGCCGAAGAGTACACCGACAACACCGATCAAGAAGAGCACCGCCACAAGCGGCATCTGCACGAGGTTGTTGAGGTACTTATGCGGCTCCATGAAGACATGGCCCGTCGCCGGATCGACCGCGAAGCCGTCGGCCATGAGCAGGTGACCCACGAAGGGCAGGAAGACCACCAGGAAGGCCACAGCCTCGATGGGCAGGCGGCGACGACAAGCGGCGCTCACCTCCTCGTCGCGGATGTTGTTGATGAAATAGAGCAACGCCAGCACGCGGGAGAGGAAGAAGACGGACGCACCAAGGAGCAGGTTCCACACCACGAGCGCAGCCTCGAGCCCGTGCCACGACGTGGCCCAACGCGAGATGACCGGCATGCCGACGTCCGTCAGTTGCACGCGGTCCACGACGAACGAGGCACCGCTGAAGAACGTGCCCACGGCCGTGCCCAACAAGAGCGGGCCCAGGACTCCATTGATGAAGAGGAACACTTGGTACGTGCGTTTGCCGAGCAGGTTGCCCCGCTTAGCCTGAAACTCATACGATACGGCCTGCAGCACGAAGCACAGCAGGATGATCGTCCACACCCAATAGGCGCCGCCGAAGCTGGTGGAGTAAAACAGCGGGAAGGAGGCGAAGAAGGCGCCGCCGAAGGTCACGAGCGTCGTGAACGTGAACTCCCACTTGCGGCCGATGGAGTTGATCAGCAGCTTCTGTTGCCGCTCCGTGCGGCCGACGGTGAAGAGCAGCGACTGCCCGCCCTGTACGAACATGAGGAACACCAACAGTGCGCCAAGCAGCGACACGAGCAACCACCAGTAGTGTTGAAGAAAGCTATACGTTATATCCATGAGACGATGTGCTAAGGGTTAAGATTCCATGTCCGGTCCCTGCTTGATGGCCCGCGTCATGATACGCAGCTCGGCCACTAACAGCACGGTGAAGAGAATGAGGAAAAGGAAGAAGGTGAGCTGCACCGAGCCGGTCTGCAGCTTCGAGACCGCAGCTGTCGTCGGCATCAGGTCTTGGATGACCCACGGCTGACGCCCCGCTTCGGCCACGATCCAGCCGGATTGGCTGGCCACAAAAGCCAACGGGATGGTCCAGAGGCAGACGGTCTGCAGCCAACGGTGCGACGCGATCCGGTTCTTTCGCCCGAGCCACAGCACCAAGAGGAACATGAGCACGAAGTATCCACCCAGCGCCACCATCACGTGGAACGCGTAGAAGGTCAGGCCCACGTGCGGGATCAGCTCGGCTGGATCCTTGATATACCCGTAGCCGAAGTTGGGGAAGTTCTCCTCCAGCACGGCCCTACTGGTGCGCATGGCCTCCTCATCCTTCGCCGCGAGTGCCTTGCGATAGTCAGCCAACGCTGCGATGGCAAGGCGTCCGCTGGCGATGCGTTCCTCGACCGAGAGCGCCCGTGCGCCCGACCGCGTCGTGTATCCACCCTCGATCAGGTCAGTGATGCCCGGCACGAACGCGTCCAGATCTCGCTCCGCCAGATACGACAGCGCGTAGGGGATCTCCACCTTCATCACGAACGGATCCGTGTCGTCAGCGTGCGACTGCTTAGCCGGGTTCAGTATGCCCACGGCCACCAACCCTGCACCGTTCGTGCCCTTATACAGGCCCTCCATGGCGGCCAGCTTCATGGGCTGGAACTGCGCCACGTTATACGCCGAACCGTCGCCCGTCAAGACGGCCAACCCCGAGGCCACCAGCCCGAAGATGGCAGCGACACGTATGCTCTGCACCGCAAATTCACGATGCCGGCTGCGGAGCAGGAACCAACTGCTGACGCCCACCACAAACACGGCGCCTAGGACCCACGACGAGGTCACGGTGTGCAGGAACTTGTTCACCGCCATCGGCGAGAGCGCCACGGCCCAGAAGTCGAACATCTCGTTGCGCACCGTGTCCGGGTTGAACTGCATGCCCACGGGGTACTGCATCCATGCGTTGGCCACAAGGATCCACAGCGCCGAGAGGGTGGCCCCGATGACCGTCAGCCACGTAGAAGCCAGGTGCATGCCACGGCTCACCTTGCCCCACCCGAAATACATCACGGCCACAAACGTGGCCTCCATGAAGAAGGCCACAATGCCCTCGATGGCCAGCGGCGCGCCGAAGATGTCGCCCACGAACCAGCTGTAGTTCGACCAGTTGGTGCCGAACTCAAACTCCAGAATCAGCCCCGTAGCCACGCCAATGGCGAAGTTGATGCCGAAGAGCTTCATCCAGAACTTAGCCGTCTGTTTCCAAAACGCCCGCCCCGTGCGGACGTACATCGTCTCCATCACGGCCATGACGACGCCCAGCCCGAGCGTGAGCGGCACGAACAGCCAGTGATAGATGGCCGTCAGCGCGAACTGCGCCCGCGACCAGTCGATCAAAGAAGTATCCAATTGTTGCATATATAAAAATGTGTAGTTAGAAGTAGTCGTGGGGGTTAGGGAGCCGCGCGATGGATGAGTTCCTCGGAGACATACTGTCGGCGCTCGCCCTCCGTGTTGAAGCGGCTCAGAAACCGGGGGAAGAAGATCATGCGCAACACGACGAACATGATGAACAGCTTCACCAGGATCAGAATCCACAGCGTACGCCCCCAGGTCATTTGTCTGAAGCCGTCGTAATAGAAATGTAAGATTGTTTTCAGAGGATTTCTCATATTGAGAA
>CALHPT010000107.1 GCA_938036405.1 uncultured Tannerella sp. | reverse complement strand
GACCTACTTCGCCGCGCGATGCGTTTTTAATCCCCATTCTCATGATAATGGAAAGAGGGCCTTTCGGTATGACTCGGGCGTTACACGCGACTATTGTTATATCTATCGACTTCAGGGCATCCGCCCCCTCTTTTTCCCCATACAATCCCCCCAATAAAAAATAAGACGTATGACAAATCCGATTTTTGAAAGCATGGATCAGGATAAGCTGCGCCGAATGATCGAGATTCGCGAGGCTTACAACAGCAAGCAGCTGACCATAGACGAAGCGCGCGAGCGCGTGAGAAAAGAAGTGGGCGAGGTATCGCCCGAAGAATTTGCCGCGGCCGAGCAGTTGGTCAAGGATGAAACGCCGGACGAATGCCGCGACGAGGACACGCAAGAGATTGTGCACATCTACGAGGGCCTGATCAAGGAGCCGCGAAAGGAGTTGCCTTTTGGCCACCCGATTGATGCCTACCGACGCGAGGCCGACCGCATGAAGGAGCTGATGAAGCAGGGCGAGGCGTTGGCTGAGAAACCCTTCGACGAGGCGGCATGGACGGCGCTGATGAACGAGGTGTTGAAATACAAAGTGCATTTCCACCGCAAGCAAAACCAGCTCTACTCCGCCCTGGAGCGCAAGGGATTCACGCGGCCCTCGACCACGATGTGGACCTACGACGACTACGTGCGCGACGAGATGAACAAGGCCCGCGACCTGCTCCAACTGGGGCGCACGGAAGACTTCCTCCAGGCCTTCAAAACGATGTCAGAAGATGTGCTCGACCTCATCGGCAAGGAGGAGCTGATCCTTTACCCGACGTCGCTCAAGCTGATTTCTGACGCGGAGTTTGAGGAGATGAAGCACGGCGATCGCGAGATCGGATTCTTCCTGATCGACATGCCGGGCGACGCGCCGAAGGCTGCAGCGGCATCGACCAACGCACCCGCGGGTGGAGACTTTATGAACGATCTGGCCGCGCTGCTCGGCAAGTACGGGATGGGCGCTAAGGCCGACGACGACGACGAGCGTGTGCTCGACGTGGCCGAGGGCAAGCTGACGCTGGAGCAGATCAACCTGCTGTTCCGCCACCTGCCGGTCGACATCTCGTACGTGGACGAAAACGAGCTGGTCAAGTTCTACACCGACACGCCCCACCGCGTCTTCCCGCGCAGCAAGGGCGTCATCGGCCGCGAGGTGCGCAACTGTCACCCGCCCAAAAGCGTCCACATCGTGGAGGAGATCATCGAGAAGTTCCGCACCGGAGAGCAGAGCCGCGCCGAGTTCTGGATCAACAAGCCGGGCCTCTTCATTTACATCGTCTACGTGGCCGTGCGCGACGCCAATGGGCGCTTCCGCGGCGTGATGGAGATGATGCAAGACTGCACGCACATCCGTGAGCTGGAAGGCTCTCGCACCCTCCTCACCTGGGACGGCGAGCAGAAAGGCGAGCCTGAGCGCCCCGCGGACGAACCCGAAGAGGCGCCCGCGTCGCCCGACGCGATCACCAAAGACACGAAGCTCAAGGCGCTCGTGACGCGTTACCCGAAGCTGATCGACGACCTGTCCACCATCAACGAGAAGTTCGCCATGCTCCGGACGCCCATTGCCAAGGTGATGCTCCCCCTCGCCACCGTAGGCATGATGAGCGAGCGATCGGGCATGCCGCTCGACGAGCTGATCACGAAGCTCAAGGCGCTGATTGGGACGTATCAAATGAAGCACTAAGGCCTGACGGCCCCGAGGCAAAAGATGCGCCGGGTACATGCTGTGTGGTGAGGCTCTCTCACCCGGCGTGTGCCCGGCGCTTCGTCTTTTTTCAGTGTTTGCAGCATTCCTGCAAACGCCAAAAAATTCTTCGTGACACTTGCAGCATTCCTGCAAAGTCCAAAAAGTTTTTCGCGGCACTTGCAGCATTCCTGCAAACGCCAAATTTTTTTTCGTGGCCTTTGCAGCATTGCTG
>CALHPT010000106.1 GCA_938036405.1 uncultured Tannerella sp. | reverse complement strand
CAGATCCATGTTGTCTTCGATCTCGTAGAAGGCCATCTCTGGTTCGATCATCCAGAACTCGGCCAAGTGGCGCGGCGTATTGGAGTTTTCGGCGCGGAAGGTGGGCCCGAAGGTGTAGATCTCGCCGATGCCCATCGCGCCCAGCTCGCCCTCAAGCTGTCCGGAGACAGTCAGGCTGCTGCGGCGTCCGAAGAAGTCGGCGTCGTAGTCTACACTGCCATCTTGTCGCCTCGGCGGGTTGGATACGTCGAGCGTGGTGACTTGAAACATCTGCCCGGCGCCCTCGGCGTCGGAGGCGGTGATGATCGGCGTGTGGAGGTAGAAGAATCCCTTCTGGTGGAAGAAGGTGTGGATGGCCATCGCCATGTGGTGGCGGATGCGGAGGACGGCGCCGAAGGTGTTCGTGCGCGGCCTCAGGTGGGCGATCTCGCGGAGGAACTCCATCGAGTGCCCCTTCTTCTGCAGCGGATAGGTGGTGGGATCGGCCGGGCCGAGCACCTCAATGCTTGCGGCCTGTACCTCTACCGTCTGCCCTTTGCCCTGTGAGCGGACGAGCCGTCCGTTGACACGCAAACAGGCGCCGGTGGTCACGTTGCGGAGCGCCTCTTCGCCAATCCCGTCGATGTCGGCCACCACTTGCAGGTTGTGGATCGTGGAGCCGTCGTTGAGGGCGATGAAGGCCACCTGCTTGCTGCCGCGGCGTGTGCGTACCCAGCCGCAGACGACGACATCGGTGTCGTACGCCTGGCTGGCAAGTATCTCTTTGATTTTCGTTCGTTTCATCGTGTGTTACGTTGTGATGATGGTTTTACGCGCTCACTCAAAGGCGCCCATGCGCAGCATGTTTACCTCTTGTTCGTTCAGGTAGCGCCACTTTCCGCGGCCGAGGTTCTTTTTCGTTAGGCCGGCGAAGTAGACGCGGTCGAGCTTCGTGACGTGGTATCCGAGCGCCTCGAACATGCGGCGGACGATGCGGTTGCGGCCCGAGTGAATCTCGATGCCCACCTGCTTGTGGTCTTCCTCGCTGGCGTAGCTGATGGCGTCGGCGTGGATCTCGCCGTCGTCCAGCACCAGACCGCTGGCCAGCTTCTCCATGTCTTCCACAGCGACCTCTTTGTCGAGCCACACGTGATAGATCTTCTTCTTCTTAAACGACGGATGGGTGAGCTTCGAGGCCAGGTTGCCGTCGTTCGTGAGCAGTAGCACGCCCGTGGTGTTGCGGTCAAGGCGGCCGATGGGGTAGATGCGTTCCGGACAGGCGTTCTTGACGAGGTCCATCACTGTGCGTCGGTTCTGCGGATCGTCGACGGTGGTCATGCAGTTCTTCGGCTTGTTCAAGAGGATGTAGATCTTGCTTTCGATGTGCACGGGCTGGTCGCGGAAGATCACCTCGTCTTGCCGTGTGATCTTCGTGCCGAGCGTGGTGACTACCTCCCCGTTCACCTTCACGACACCTGCCTGGATGAATGTGTCGGCCTCACGGCGTGAGCAGACGCCCGAGTTGGCCAAGAAGCGGTTCAGACGGATCGGCTCGTTCGGATCGCTCAGCTGCTCCTCATACTTGACTTGCTCCGGGATGAAGGGGGTGACGGGCTTTTTCGGCTTCTTCTTTTTCATCACCTTCTTCTTGCCAGCCGGCGGGAACGGTCCAGCGGGCCTCGGTTCACCCTCACCATACGCCTGACGCGGGTCATAGGGGCGGTTCGGCCGTTCGCCATAGCCTTCGCGCGGTGCAAAGGGCCGACGGCGCTCCGGGCGTTCGCCGCCCTGCGGATAGGACGCGTAATGCCTGCGACGACCCGAGTCGGCACTTTGCGGCACATAGGGCTTGCGCTCCACGCCTTCCGTCGGCTGCTCGTAGGCGTAAGGACGGTTGTCCGGCGTAGAGTGGGCCGCGTGCAAATACTCATCCCCTTCGTAGGCCGGTCCATACGATCCGTAGGCCACGCGATTATAGCCCGCCGGTCGGCTGTCTTTGATGCGCGGACGGCGCTTCGTGGTCGGTGGGGGAGGGGGCGGCGTGAGCCTGCCCTTGCTGTCTAATTTGTAGCCGCCGCCGTCGCGTGTGGCGCGATAGGCTGGGCGTTGCCGCTCCGGTTTGTTTTGCGGAGCCGGCTCCTTTCTGATCTCTTGGTTTTCACTGGTCGGACGAGGTTCGCGTCCGTCTTTTTCTTCTACTCCTTCCATGTTTAAAAAGAAAATAAGTGGGGTTGATTAATTGGGATTATAGTCGTCGCGACTATTAGTTCCGGGTTTCAGAGAGGCCATTCAAAAGGGAGAATGGTACTCCCTCTCATATCCCGGTATAATTATGCGGGTTCACAGCCTTCAGTTCGGCCTTCACCGCGTCGCTCAATTCTAACGAGTCAATGAAGTGACTCAAGGATTCTTCCGTTATCGCTTCGTTCTTTCGTGTTAATGCTTTCAATGCCTCGTAAGGCTGGGGGTAACCCTCCCGCCTGAGGATGGTTTGTATGGCTTCGGCCACCACCTCGCGGTGGGCGTCCAGCTCGTGATCGATGGCCGGACGATTCAGCACGAGCTTTTCCAATCCTTTGTGCAGACTCGCCAGTGCCACGGCAATATGTGCCAGCGGTACACCGATGTTGCGCGTCACGGTCGAGTCCGTCAGGTCGCGTTGCAGGCGAGAGATGGGCAGCTTCGTGCTCAGGTGCGTCAAGATGGCATCGGCCACCCCGAGGTTACCCTCCGCGTTCTCAAAGTCGATCGGGTTCACCTTGTGCGGCATGGCCGACGATCCCACCTCGCCCGCTTTGATCTTCTGCTTGAAGTAGTCCATCGAGATATACTGCCACATGTCGCGACAGAGGTCGATCAGGATCGTATTCACCCGCCGCAGTCCGTCGAAGAGGGCCGAGAGGTTGTCATAGTTCGAGATCTGCGTCGTCCAGGCCTCACGCACCAATCCCAGCCGCTCGCTGACGAAGCGGTCGGCGAAGGCACGCCAGTCCGTCTGCGGATACGCCGCATGATGCGCATTGAAGTTGCCCGTCGCTCCGCCGAACTTTGCCGACATGGGCACAGCCCGGAGCAGCGTCAGCTGTTGTTGCAGTCGGTAGGCAAACACCCGCACCTCCTTGCCCAGTCGCGTCGGCGACGCGGGTTGACCGTGTGTCTTGGCCAGCATGGCGATTTCTTCCCACGCGTCCGCATACCTATATAATACAGCCATCACGCCTTCGAGCGTGGGATAATACACGTCCTCCAAGGCCTCTTTGACCGAAAGCGGTACGGAGGTGTTATTAATGTCCTGCGACGTCAGCCCGAAGTGCACAAACTCGCGGTGTGCCCCCAGGCCTGCCGCATCCATGCGCTCTTTGATGAAATACTCCACCGCCTTCACGTCGTGGTTCGTTGTCCGTTCGA
The DNA here is from genome assembly GCA_938036405.1 of uncultured Tannerella sp. Classification (GTDB taxonomy): domain Bacteria; phylum Bacteroidota; class Bacteroidia; order Bacteroidales; family Tannerellaceae; genus Tannerella. Next base: position 769 of record CALHPT010000106.1, on the reverse strand, counting down.
TCTCCTTAATGCGTTCAGCGTCCGCCATCGAGAAGTCGAGATAAACGCGCCGCATCGCTTCGTGCACCTCCGGCCGATCGGCCGCCTTGAGCTGCGGCAACACCTCGGTCAGCGCGCAGAAGTATTCCGCTTCCACACGTACACGATATCGGATCAATGCAAATTCTGAGAAATACGAGGCCAGCGCCTCTGTTTTACCCCGGTAACGTCCGTCCACCGGAGATATAGCCGTTAATGCTGATAGAATCATCTACTGGTTTGATTAGAGGTGGCAAAAATATGCCTTTTTCAATAACCCCTTCGCCCGCAGAAGCAAAATCTCGGCCTGCAATGCGGCCTGTCTGCACCTCTCAGGTCTTGCTTCTTCGGGTCGATGCTCCGCATGACGGTCGAGGGCGGCGATGGATGAGAAGCAGATCTGAGCGGAAGTTCGCGCAGCAGATCCGTAGGCATGAATGCCGACGAACGGGATCGCTATCGCAGGTCATGAGGCTTATCGTTTGGGTAGGGCCCTTCCAATCGTCATCGCTGGGCATAAAAAGCGGTGTTGGTGGGGGTGTTTCATCATTGTTTCTGACGATCGGCGTGCGCGTGTGATCGGCGTGCAACTGATTTGTGATCAACCACCATGGTGATTTAATCTATTCCTATTAGATTAAGATCAACTATACCTGTACTTTTATTCTATTCCAATAGGATTGTGATTACCAACCATGGTGTTTTATTCTATTCCAGTAGGATTGCGATTACCAACCGCGATGTTTTATTC